>JBFYZE010000358.1:0-11608 GCA_041309665.1 Gemmatimonadales bacterium
AGGTCCGGTCCAGCGTGCCGCTGTGGAAGCCCTTCATGGCCATGCCACCGCTCCACACGACCGACTGGCCGATGCTCAGCACCGTCTCCGGCGCCGCCAGCCAGATGGAGGTGCCGTCGGCCTCCACGAGGGCGTAGGTGTATCCGGCGGCGTTCATGGTCTCCTTCACCGTTCCCTGGAACTCCATGCTCGAGACCTCGAGGGGCGCCTGCTTGCCGAAGCTCGACGTGAAGTAGAGGACGTCGAAGGTGCGCTCGAGGGAGGAGGCCGTGAATTGCCCCATGTTCATCGTGTCGGGCAGCGCCAGGGCCTCGCCCGGGCCCAACTCGGTCTCGGGGCCGGCGACCCAGATCTCCCGGTCGCCCAGGTCCAGGAGCGCGAACGTGTAGCCGCCGCCGTCCAGGGTCTCCTTGACCACGCCGGTGAGGGCGGTTCCGCTGGCGCCCATGCTCCCGATGGAGGGATGGCCTTCGGGGAGCCCGGCGAAGGGCGTCCCAGCGGCATCGGCCCCGGTTCCTGGCTGGGGGTCGCCGGGCGCGCAGGCTGCGGCCAGGATGCCTGCGACGAGGATGACGCCCCGGAGGCGTCGGGCAGGGAGGATCATCGGTGTTCAGCTCTCCAGATGTGTCGATTCACCATGGGCATGCGGGCTTCCGCAGCCCGGACTCTAACGCAGGGCCGAGCGCCGGGCTGTCAGGGATTCCGCCATGCCCGGGTCAGCGGCCGGAGTACGGAACCCCCTCGGTGATCCAAGGTGCCGGCGGGGCCCCCTTCAGGTAGTGGTCCAGCCATTCCTTCATCTTCACCGCCCAGTCCAGCTTGTTGGGGTACTTCTGGGGATGGTGCGGCTCGTCCCGGTACTCCAGGAAGACCGCCTCCTTGCCCAGCCTCCGGAGCGCGAGATACAGCTCGATGCTCTGATACCAGGGCACCGCGTCGTCCTTGTTCCCGTGGAGGATGAGCAAGGGCGTGTGGATCCGGTCGGCGAAGAAGACCGGAGAGTTGTCGATGTACTCGTCGCGGGCCTCCCAGAGGCTCCCGCTCAGGCGGCTCTGCCCCCGCTCGTACTGGAACTGCCGGGCGACGCCGGAGCCCCAGCGGATGCCGGAGTAGGCGCTCGTCATGTTCCCCACCGGGGCACCGGCGATGGCGGTCTTGAAGATGTCCGCCTGCGTCACCACCTGCGCGGTCTGGTACCCGCTCCAGGAGTGGCCGTGGAGCGCGATGGCGGCCGGATCGGCGAGCCCCATGTCCACCAGGTGCTGCACGCCGGGGACGATGGCCTTGGTGGCCGAGTAGCCGGGCCGGCCGATCTCGAAGCGCACGTCCGGGAGGAAGACCACGTACCCGTTGGAGGCGTAGAGCGGGAAGCTGGGCCGGTGGTTCACCGCCGGCACGTTGAACTCGTGCAGGCGCTGGGAGGAGAGCTCGTAGTAGTACACGAGCACCGGGTAGCGCTTCCCGGGCTCGTAGTCGCCCGGCTTGATGATCACACCCTGGAGGCGACGCCCGTCCATGCTCGTCCACTCGGTGAGCTCCGACGTGCCCCAGGCGAACTCGGTCACCAGCCCGGGGTTCACGTCGGTGACCTTGCGCGCTCCGGCCAGCGACAGGTCCGCCACCCACAGGTCCGGGAACTCGCCGTAGTCCTCCCTGGTGTACATGAGCACGTCCGCGTTCTCCGCCTTGGCGCGGAACGCGAAGCGGCGCTCCTCCTCCAGCAGCGGCACCACGCCCGGGCGGTCCGCCCGGGCCCGCCAGAAGCCGTGGTTCTTCTTCTGATCGTGGTACGACGACAGGAGGAGCTGATCGCGCGCGCCCAGCGCCTCGGTGTCCGGATCGGTGTCGATGACCCGGAACTGGCGGGTATCCCGCCGCCCCGCGCCGTCGGTGATCATCCAGGGGCGACCGCCGCCCGTGGGCACCGACCAGACGTCGAACTTGTCGTACACCAACACGGCCTGGTCCCCCGCCGTCCACCCGCCGATCCCGTAGCCGCCGGGCTCGTCGGGGGTGTCGTGGTCCTCGTCGGCGAACGAGACGGGGAGCCCCTCCGTGACGTTGCGCGTGGCTCCCGCCGCGACGTCGTAGAGGTGCCAGTGGCCCGCGTTCCAGTACAGGGCGTATCGGCCCTCGGGGGAGAGCAAGGGCCTCCCGCCCAGGCGCTTCGCGATGAGCGTGCGCTCGCCGTCCGTCAGGCCCACGGCGTAGAGGTCGAAGCCCCCGCCGGTCCAGGTGGACTCCCACAGGTAGGGGGCCTCGGACCTTCCCAGCGCGACCTGGGCGTTCAGGGGAACGTCCACCTCGGGTAGGTCGAGGCCCGCCAGCGACACGGTCCGCGACCCGGCCAGGTGGTGCACCGCCCGGTACGTGCGGTCCTTCTCGCGGGGCCAGACGATCTTCTGCTGGGAGTTGATGCGCGGGTCCTTCCAGTGCCAGACGTCCACGCCCCGGCCGGCCAGGATGGCGGTGGTGTCGTAGGCGTCGAAGGGCTTCGCGGTCTCCGCATCGGTCCCTGGGGCCTCCTTGACCTCCTCGGGACGGAGGGGACGCCACCCGAAGAAGAGCCTGGTACCGTCCTCGCTCCACCGGAGCTCGTTGACCGCGGGCACCACCCAACCCGCGGGGCCGGCGTCGGTGGCCACCAGCGTGCGGGTCTCGCCGCCCAGCCACGCCATCAGGGAGCCCCGCCCCGGCTCCCCGTCGGCGTTCTCCTCGGCGGCCACGAACGCCAGCGATCCCACCTCGCTCCACGTCATCTGGGCGTAGTGGCCGAAGGGCGCGGTGTGCACCGTCTTCTCCGGTGCCCCGGCGAGGGAGAGGTCTCGGACGTACAATCCGTCGCGGGCGTTGTCCGGGGACGCCACCGAATACGCCACCAGGGCCCGGTGCGGGCTCGCGGCGAAGGCGCGCACGTGGGGCACCTCGATCTCCCTTCCCGTGGCGAGTTCCCGCAGGACCAGCGTGCTTCCCGGCTTCCGCTTGCCCTTGGGCGCGTCGGCCTTCGCGGCCGAATCGGGCCTGGCCTCGAAGCGGTGGTACGCCAGCCAGGCGCCGTCCTCGGTGACGGCGAACCCCTGCACCTCGGCCACCTGCGTCACGGCCCCGGTGGCGGTGGCCAGGAGGGCCATCCCGCTGCGCGGCGCGTCTCCGGCCTTGGCCTTCTCCGTGGCCTCCAGCGAGGGGTTCAGGCGCATGGCCACCCAGGCGCCGTCCCCGGAGATCACGGCGTTGCTCCCCAGGGGCACGCTGTAGCGCGTGGCGCCCCGGGTGCCGTGGACCAGGACCTCGGGGTCGCCCCGGTCGGGGCGCGCCGTGAGGGCGATCCAGCGGCCGTCCGCGGATATGGACGCGTCCGCCACCTGCCGGATCTTCATCAGGTCGGTGAACGTGAGCGCCTTCCGCTGCTGGGCTGCGGCGGGAACGGCCAGGAAGAGCAGGAAGAACAGGCTGACACGCGAGGCGGCTCTCGCGACACGGATGCGGGCGGGCACGACCGACCCTCCTGATGGGAGCGCGGTGCGGGGTCGCGTGGATGCCGGGGACCCCTCTCCGGAGAGCCTGGAACGTGGCCCCGGGTGCCGAGTCCCCGCAACCCGCCGGCGGCTCAGAACGCCTTCAGGTACGTGACCTTCACGATCCCCGTGCGCTTGCGCCAGCGGGTGTCGCGCGGGTCGAGGAGGTCTCCGGTGAAGTATCCCGTGTCCAGGACCAGGAAGAGGTCGCTCCCCGGCGTGTGGATCCAGTCCACGCGCACGTTGCCCTGGAAGGTTCGGGACACGTCGTCCCACTGGAGGAGCGCGTTGGCGAATAGCTTCCGGGAGAGGGCGGCCAGGACGTCGAGGGACACGACGTGCGTGGTGAAATCGCCATCGGCGACCGGCAGGGAGATGGCGTTGCGGTCCACGCCCCCGGTCAGCGTGAGGTTGGGCCCCGTCTTCCAGGTCACGCCGCCTGCCACGCTCGCCAGCGTCCCCGACCAGAAGTCCCCTGCCGACGCGCTCACCCTTCCCGACAGCGTCCGGCTCTCGTTCGTGCGCACGCTTCCGGACGCGAACCGGAACGTGTAGTCGCCCACGGGAAGCGTGCGCCCCTGGATGGCGGCGGGCGCCACCAGGCGCTCGAAGCGCTCGGACAGCTCCAGGGTGGCGTTGTCGCCGGTCTGGAAGGTCAGCCGCCCGCTGAGGCGCCGGACGTGGGACTCCTTCACCCCGTCCATGGTCTCGATGTGGTTGCCCTGAGCGAAGAGCTGGAGCTGGCGCGCCCACGGGCTTCCCTCGAAGCGGGGGATGATGCCGAGCTGCCCTCCCCACCGCTTCTGGTCTGGGCGGGGCACGAAGCCGAGCCCGGGCCGGAACGCCTCGCCGATGACGGTGCGCGTCGCCTCGAAGAGCCAGAAGTCGTTGCGCAGGAGAAGCTCGGCCTGGCCCGCGGACGTGCTCCCGTCACTCCCGCCCCGCTCCGAGTCCCAGACGTTGGCCGCCCACAGCTGGAACGTGCTGCTCCCCCAGAAGCGTGCCTCCGCGTCCAAGCCCGCCACCCGGTTGTGGCCGCCCACCCGCTCCAGGCTGGTGACGATCCCGCCGAGGGTGGTCCGGGGCAGGAGGTCGGCGCGCACCCGCGCCACCGAACTCCACCCTCCCGGCCGCGTCACGCCACCCACTTCGACGTCTTCGGTGCGCAGGGCCAGCGCGCCGACCGAGACGGGGCCCACCTGTCCGGTGAGGCGCCCTCCGCCGCGGATGGGGTTGGCCAGCCCGATGCTGCGGCTGAAGAAGACCTCCGTCTCCTGGGCGGCGCCGAAGGTGAAGAGCCCGGCGCGCTCCAGGAAGAACTCCCGTTTCTCGGGGAAGAAGAGATCGTAGCGGGTGAGGTTCACCTGGACGTTGTCCGACTCGACCTGGGCGAAGTCCGTGTTCCACGTGAGGTCCAGGGTGAGGCCGGGGGTGATGGAGACCTTGGCGTCCAGCCCCACGTCGTCCAGGAAGTCGGTGTCGCTCTGGCCCGCCACCTTCTGGGCGCCCGCGATGGCGAAGGGCTTCACCTCGGTGTAGCGGCCGCGCCGGAGGCCGGAGAGTCCCGTCAGGGTGCCGTACTGCGACACCTGGAAGATCCCCGAGCGGAAGCGCTGGGGGATGTGGGGCCAGGTGACCTCCTCGTTCTTCCGGCGGATGCTGCGGTAGAACGCCAGCCCCATGGTGGGCTCCGCGGCGTCGCCGAAGCGGATCGTGGTGAAGGGGACGGCCACCTCGAGCACCCAACCCTCGTCGGTGATGCGTCCCTCGCTCTCGTAGACGCCCTCCCAGTTCCAATCGTCGTGGGTCATGGCCTCGTCGGAGATGAGCGCGTCGCCCTGGGTACCGAACGCGTTCAGCTCGAAGATGTAGGCGTTGCGGCGGTCGTGGTACGAATCCAGGGCGATGATGAAGCGGTCGTCCTGGTCTATGCGGCCCTCCCTCTGGAGGATGCTCCGGCGGATGGCGGAGGGGTCGGAGTCCCGCAGGAGCACGCCGAAGTAGATGGCGTGCTCGTCGAAGGCGATGCGGACCTCGGTGCCCTCGGTGGGCTCGCCGCCCTCCACGGGCTCCCACTGCTTGAAGTCGGTGATGGGCTCGATGCCGGCCCAGAACGGCTCGTCCAGGACGCCGTCGATGTCGGGGCGCTGGGGCGTCCGGACCGCGTGGGCGACGTTCCGGGAGGGCGCGACCGGCTCCTGGGCCGGCGCCCGGAGTGGGAGGGCGAAGGCACCGAGCAGAGTCGTCGCGAGGAGGGCGGTCCGGAGCATCAAGGGCAGTGTTCGAGGGGGGTGTGGCCGAGAGTGGAGGGGGGATAGCATGGCGCGACCGGCCTTGGGGCGACAGGGCCCTTCACCCCCCACCGCCTTCCGCGTAACGTACGACGTCGGTGGCCCCTCAAAGGAGCGGTACCATGAAGCGCACGCATCTCCTGCCGGCGGCGGCTGTCGCCGCCCTCCTTCTCGCCCTTCCCGCCGTCGCCCAGCAGGCCACCCAGGCCGCCCGGGTCGCCCCGGGGTCGGTGCCCGAGTTCGGCACCATGTGGACGTTCGACGCCCCGCCCCTGGACTACTGGCAGGCCCGCTACGGCTTCCGGCCCGACCAGGCGTGGCTGGACCACCTGAGGCTGGCCGCCGTGCGCCTTCCGGGGTGCTCGTCGTCGTTCGTGTCCCCCGACGGGCTCATCATGACGAATCACCACTGCGCGCGGTCGTGCATCGCCCAGGTGTCGCCGCCGGAGACCAACTATCTCCGCACCGGCTTCACGGCGGCGACGCGGGAGCAGGAGGTCCGCTGCCCGGGCACCTACGTGGACCAGCTCGTCGCCATCGAGGACGTGACGGCGAAGATCCGTGGCGCGGTCACCACCGCGGCTGCGGCGGAGCAGGTGGCCCAGCGCGACGCCGCCATCCAGGGCATGCAAGCCGAGTGCGAGAGGGGCTCGGGGATGCGCTGCCAGGTGGTGGCCTTCTACAGCGGGGGCATGTACTCCCTCTACAGGTTCCGTCGCTTCGAGGACGTCCGCCTCGTGTTCGCGCCGGAGCAGGAGACCGCGGCCTTCGGCGGCGACCCGGACAACTTCACCTATCCCCGCTTCGACCTGGACGTGGCGTTCATGCGGGCGTACCAGAACGACCAGCCCCTCCGCCCGGCCCACTGGCTGAGCTGGAGCGAGGCGGGCGCCGCCGACGGCGAGGCCGTGTTCGTCGTGGGCAACCCCGGGTCCACCGGGCGGCTGCTGACGCTGGCCCAGATGGAGTACCTCCGGGACGTGAGCTATCCCGCGAGCCTGGCCGACTTCCAGCGTCGCCTGGCTCTGCTCCGGCGCCTCTCCGCGGAGAGCGCCGAGGCTGCCCGCACGTACGAGGTCACCATCCTGGGCATCGAGAACTCCTACAAGGCGACCAACGGGTATCTGACCGGCCTCCTCGACGAGGGCATCATGGCCCGCAAGGCCGCCTTCGAGAAGGACTTCCGCTCGCGCATCGAAGCCGACGCGGCGCTAAAGGCGAAGTACGGATCGGCCTGGGACGAGATCGCCGACGCGCAGCTGGAGCTGGCCACCTTCGCCATGCACAGCCGGCACTATGCCATGGGCGGGTCCACGCTGGCCGGACGCGCCCTCGGCCTCGTGCGCCTCGCGCGGCAGGCGGCGCTCCCCGCCGCGGACCGGCTCCCCGGTTGGGACGACGCGGGCATGGACCGGGTGAAGCAGGGACTCCTCCGTGACCAGCCCCTGGACGCGAAGCTCGAAACAGGTCAACTCGCCATGTGGCTGGCCACGGCGCAGGCCGAGCTGGGGGCGAGCGACCCCCTGGTGCGCGGGCTCCTCCAGGGGCGGACCCCCGAGGCCGCCGCCCAGGCGCTCGTGGGTGCCAGCGGGCTGGGCGACCTGGCCTCGCGCAAGGCCCTGATCGACGGCGGCGCGGCCGCGGTGCAGGCGAGCAAGGATCCCTTCGTGGCCGCGGTGCGCGAGCTCGAGCCGGTGGCGAACGGGTACGTGAAGCGCGCCGCCCAGCTCAACGCGGTCGTCTCCGCCAACACGGAGAAGCTGGGGCAGGCCATCTTCGCCGCGTACGGCACGGCGCTCCCCCCCGACGCCACGTTCACGCTGCGCATCAGCGACGGCGTGGTGAAGGGCTTCCCCTACAACGGGACCATCGCGCCGTACAAGACCAGCTTCTTCGGGCTGTACGCGCGCAGCGCCGAGTTCGACGACAAGCCCCCGTTCCAGCTCACCGAGCGGTGGAAGGCGGCCGAGAGCAGGGTGGACATGCGGACGCCGATGAACTTCGTGTCCACCGCCGACATCATCGGCGGGAACTCGGGGAGCCCGGTGGTGAACCGCGCCGGCGAGGTGGTGGGGCTCGTGTTCGACGGGAACATCGAGATGCTCCCCAACCGCTTCCTCTTCACCGACGAGGTGTCGCGGTGCGTGAGCGTCCACTCGCTGGCCATCACCGAGGCGCTGGCGAAAGTGTACGACGCCGCGCACATCGCCGCGGAGCTGAAGGCGGCGCGCCGGTAGGAGGGCCGAAGTGAAGATGGTGGCCACGGCCGTCGCCGTTGCGGGGACTCTGGTGGTCCTGGCCGTGGTCACCGTTCTGGTGGCCACGGCTCTCTGGAGCCGCGCCACGGAGCGGATCACCGAGGAGCTCGAGGCCGGGGCGCGGGTGCCGGAGGGGCTCGTGGAGCTGGACTCGGCGTCGGCACCCCCTGTGGTGATGCGGTATCTGTCGCGGTCCGTGCCGGCGGGCACGGCGCCCGTGCGGATGGCGACGATGCTCCAGGAAGGCACGTTCCAGATGGGTAAGGGCGACGCGGGCTGGAAGCCCTTCCACGCCACGCAGCATGTGCGCGCCTACCCCCCGGGCTTCCTCTGGGACGCCAGCATCGGGATGATGCCTCTGATCCCGGTGCGGGTGCGCGACGGCTATCTGGACGGGGCTGGGATGATGAAAGGGGCCGTAGCCTGCCTGATCACGGTGGTGGAGGCGGCCCCCACCCGGGAGCTGGCCGAGGGATCGCTCTACCGGTACCTGGCCGAGGCGGTGTGGATGCCCAGCCGGCTCCTTCCCGGCGACGGGCTTTCCTGGGACGCCGTGGACGACTCCACCGCTCGGGCGACGCTGCGCGACGGGGACGTGGAGGTCTCGGTGCTGTTCGGCTTCGACGCCGCGGGCGACATCGTCTCCATGCTGGTGCCGGAGAGGGGCAGGGAGGTGGACGGAGAGCACGTCCCCACGCCATGGAAGGGCCGCGTCTGGGACCATCAGGTCGTGGGCGGCTACCGCGTACCCTTACAGGGCGAGGTGGCATGGGTCGTGGACGGCGTGGCGGTCCCCTACTGGCGCGGACGGATCACCTCGGCGACCTACCGCTGACCCGCCCCGAGCCGCGCTACAGGAACTCCACCATCCCGTCGTAGGCGTGGCAGACGGGGATGGAGTGCCCCAACCGGGCCAACTGCTGCCGGGTGAGGTTGAGCTTCTGCTCAAGGAAGCGGTCGTCGTGCATGGGGTCGTGGTGGGTCACGATCCACCGCTTCACCCCGGCCAGCTTCGCGAGCAGCGCCGCGTTGGACACGGAGCTGTGCCCCCATCCCACCTTCGCCGGGTACTCTGACGCGGTGTACTGGGCCTCGTGGACCAGGATGTCCACGCCCGAGAGGAAGTCCACGGCGCGGTGGTACGGGGCCAGGCGAGAGTCGTCGAGGGTGAGGTCCTCGGGGGCGCCGAGGTATCCGAACAGGAACTCGTCGTCGGGGAACCAGCTCAGCACCGTGCCCGCCACGTCGATCTTGTAGCCCACGGTGGCACCCGGGTGCTGGGCGTACTCCCAGGTCACCGTCACCTCGCCCACGCGCACCGGCTCGGGCGTGAGGTGGCGGAACTCGATGGAGGCGTTCATGTCCTCCATCTGCACGGGGAAGTAGTCCTGGTCCAACTGGCCGCGGAACACGGCCTCCAGGCTCTTGCCGAACCCCTCGGCGCCGTAGACCACCACCTCCCAGCCCGGGACGAACGCGGGGGTGAAGAAGGGGAACCCCTGGATGTGGTCCCAGTGGGTGTGGGTGATGAACAGGTGGACCCGGCGCGGCGGGCCCTGGAGGAGCTCCAGCCCCAGCTCGCGTATCCCCGAGCCGGCGTCGAACACGAGGATCTCGCCGCCGTGTTCGACCTGCATGCACGAGGTGTTGCCGCCGTGGCGCATGAACGCCGCGCCGGGGGTGGGGATGGAGCCTCGCGTGCCCCAGAACGCGAGGCGCCCCCTTCCGGTCTCCATGTCCGGCCTGTATGCCTCTCCTGCGGGAGAGGAGGCCACGGCCATGTCCGCCGGCGCCGGCCGCCCGGCGAAGTAGGCGGCCACCACGTCCAGGAGCTGCTGGTTGCTGTGGGGCTTGGGGAGGAACGCGAACGCGCCCAGCTCCGACGCCGCCATGTGCTCGGTCTTGAACGACTTGGCGGTGCACACGATGACGCCCAGCCGGCGGGTCTCCTCGCCGGCTCGCAGGCGGCGGAGCACCTCGATGCCGTGGAGCTTGGGCATCATGAGGTCCAGGAGGAGGAGGTCGGGGCGGAACGCGGCCACCTGCGCCAGGGCCTCTTCCCCGTCACTGGCCACCGCCACCTCGTAGCCGGCCTCCTCGAGGAGGCGCAGCATGAAGTGGGAGACGACCTCGGTGTCCTCGGCGACGAGGACCCGCTTCGGGGGCTTGTGGCTCTTCTTGCTCATGGGACCGTCCTGGAGCCGCGGAGGATGCATGACGATCCGACTTCCGGGGCGATTCCGCCAGGCTCAGGGTATCCGTAGCTTCGGAAGCCATCCCTGCACCCACGGAGCCGTCATGCGCGTATGCCCTGTGCGTCCCGTCCCCGCCCTCCTCGCCGGCGTCGTCCTGGCCGGCGCTCTCCTGGCCGGCGCTCTCCCGGCGCGCGCAGCCGCCCAGGAGCGACCCGCCTACACCCGGGCCGACACGCTCCGGGGCTCCGTGGGCCCGGCCCGGGCGTGGTGGGACGTGACCTTCTACGACCTCCACGTGCGGGTGAGCCCCGCCGACTCGAGCATCACCGGCTGGAACGGGATCACCTACCGGGTCCTCCAGCCCGGCCAGGAGCTGCAGATCGACCTGCAGCCGCCCCTGGAGGTGGACAGCATGGTGCTCGGCGGGACCAGGCTCGCATACCGAAGGGACGGGAATGCCTTCTTCGTGCGCCTTCCCGCGTCGCAGAGCCCCGGCGAGGTCCACACGGTCACCGTGCACTACGGCGGCAAGCCGGTGGTGGCCGTCCACCCTCCGTGGGACGGCGGCTTCATCTGGAAGACGGACGCCCGGGGGAACCCCTGGGTGGCCACCGCCAACCAGGGGCTGGGTGCAAGCGTGTGGTGGCCCAACAAGGACCACGGCAGCGAGGAGCCGGACAGCCAGCGCATCGCCGTCACCGTGCCCACACCCATGGTGAACGTCTCCAACGGACGGCTGCGCAGCACCACGGTGAACGACGACGGCACCACGACCTGGGAGTGGTTCGTGGCGTCACCCATCAACAACTACGGGGTCGCGGTCAACGCCGGGAGCTACGCCCACTGGCAGGAGGTCTTCGACGGGGAGGAAGGCCCGCTCACGCTCGACTACTGGCCCCTGGCCGAGAACGAAGCGGCGGCGCGCCGGCAGTGGGCGCAGGTGCCCCCCATGATGCGGTGCTTCGAGAAATGGTTCGGGCCGTACCCCTTCTACGGGGACGGCTTCAAGCTCGTGGAGGCGCCCCACCTCGGCATGGAGCACCAGAGTGCCGTGGCGTACGGGAACGGGTTCGCCAACGGCTACAGGGGAACCGACCTGTCGGGGACGGGACAAGGGCTCGAGTGGGACTTCATCATCGTCCACGAGTCGGCGCACGAGTGGTTCGCCAACAGCGTCACAGCCGCCGAGAGCGGCGACATGTGGATCCACGAGAGCCTCGCCAACTACGCCGAGAACCTGTACACCGAGTGCCTCACGGGCTCGAAGGAAGCGGGTGCGGAGTACGTCATCGGGACCCGCTCGCGCATCACCAACGAGCGGCCCATCGTCGGCGACTACGGCGTGAACG
>JBFYZE010000359.1:0-3530 GCA_041309665.1 Gemmatimonadales bacterium
GTGGACGCGAAGCACCTGGCCTTCGTCACCGACTGGATCCAAAGGTCCGTGGACGAGGGGGCGGAGCTCGTCCTGGACGGGCGGGGGGCGCAGGTGAAGGGGTACGAGGGCGGCTGCTTCCTCGGCCCCACCCTCTTCGACCGCGTCACCCCAGAGATGTCGTGCGGCTGGCAGGAGGTCTTCGGGCCGGTGCTCTACGTCAAGCGCGTGGCCGGGTTCGAGGAGGGCATCGAGCTCATCAACGCCAGCGAGCTGGCCAACGGCGCCTCGGTCTTCACGCGCAGCGGCTGGCACGCGCGGGAGTTCGCCCGGCGCATCCACGCCGGCATGGTGGGCGTCAACGTGGGGATCCCGGTGCCCATCTCCGTGTTCCCGTTCAGCGGACACAAGAACAGCTTTTTCGGGGACCTGCACGTCATGGGGCGGGACGGGGTGGCGTTCTTCACCGAGACCAAGGCGGTCACGAGCTACTGGTTCGACGCCGACGACCTGCGGGGCGACAAGGTGGGCACCTGGGAGGGGACGATCAGCCGCACCTGAGCGGCTCCGCCTTCCTGGACTTTTCCACCGTCGCCGGACTACTGTCGGGGCATCCGGGGCGCTGGCGTCCATCCGCCTCCGGAAAGGAGCGTGGGACCATGTACTCGAAGCGTGTGACCCTCGGCCTGGTGTTCCTCGCGACGGTTGTCGGCTCCCTGCCCGCCTCCGCGCAGGAATCCCCGTGGCCGCGGCGCGTCCTGATCACCAACGACGATGGGTTCGACTCCCCGGCGACCATCGCCATGGCGCGTGCGTTCGCCGCGTTCGCCGAGACCTACCTGATCGTTCCGAGCGAGGATCGGAGCTCGAGCTCCAACTTCGCCGTCTCGGCGCGGACGCTCGCCTTCGACGTGGAGCGACGGGACGTGGGCTCGGGCGTCATCGCCTGGGCCGTGGACGGCTACCCCGGCGACTGCATCTACTTCGCCCTGGCCGGCCCCCTGCGGGAGAACCGGCCCGACCTGGTGATCACCGGGATCAACACCGGCTCCAACGTCGCCGACGCCTGGGTGGCATCGGGCACCGTGGGTGCGGCGCGGATGGCCACCTACTACGGGGTGCCCGCCATCGCCCTCTCCGGCGTCGACAACGACGACCCGGAGGCCGTGGCCGCCGTGGTGCGCTGGGTGGTGAAGTTGGGGCAGAGCGACCTCGCGCGTCAGCTGAAGCCCCCCCAGTACCTGACCGTGAGCTTCCCCGTCGGGCCCGCGTCGAAGATCACCGGCGTCGAGGTCGCCGAGCACGCCCGCGGGCTGCGGACGTTCAGCGCGGAGATCCTCCCCGCCGCCGGCGATGCGCCTGGCAGGGAGCGGTGGTCGTTCCAGGTCGTCCGCGACGCATTCCCGGCACCGGCCGGCTCCGACGCGGCGCTCGTGGCTCAGGGGAAGATCGTCATCGTGCCCATGCGGGTGGACGAGGCCGACCCCGACATGAGCGCCTGGCTGAAGCAGAACAGAGGGAGGATCCCGGGCTGGTGAGCGCCCGTGGGCGTCCCCGCCCGCCCGGGGTCCTGTTGTTCCGAGGCTCGACCCTGGATCTCCCATCCCTGGCCTCGTGCTCGGCCGTGCTCGTCCTCGCGGGCTGCGGTCTCGGCCCTCCCGACCCGGCGGGCCCCCCGCCGAAGTCCTTGGGCGTGTATGACTTCACAACCGTCATCCCGTTCAGGACCGGGAGCATAAGCCTGAGCGGTGTCTTCGAGATCACGCCGGATACGGTGCTCCTCGTCGTGGACAACGCCTCCTGCCAGGAGGTGCAGGGGAACCTGAGCATCTTCATGTACCGGTGCGGGGGCGCCCCGATCCGGGACGTACTCTCGGTCTACGTGACCTTCGATCGGGCGAACCCGCACCTCTACTGCGGGGCCTCCGCCGAGCGCAGGACCCCCGTGGAACGGGAGGTCTGCTCCCGGTACATGGTCACGAAGGAGGGCCAGCGGGTGTGCATCCTCTGGCGGATCGAGACGACCTACGAGACGGAGCGGCGCAGCGCGCCGCTCCTGACTACGCGAAGGAGCACGGCATGGCGGTGAGCGGCCGGCGCGCCCGTCCGGTTGGCTTTCCCATCCCCGCGTTATAGCGTGGTGGTGTGACCTGTCTGCGCTCTCCTCAAGGAGCAGTTGGATTATGCGTAAGGCATCGATTCTGCTCGGGAGTGCGCTCCTCCTGGCGGCCGCGCCGATGGCCGCCCGGGGCCAGGTCCGCCTCGGGCCCACGCTCGCGTGGCACGACGACGCCGACATCGGCATCGGCGCCACCGTCGGCTTCGAGCTCGACGGGAACGTCACGTACGACTTCCCCCTGGCTGAATCCACGGTCCTGCCCTGCGCGCTCGCGGGCCTGAACATCGGGGACGGCACCTCGTTCGTTCTGCTCATGACCCTGCCGTTCCGCGTGGGCGCACGCTGAGAAGGACCCCGACCGCCACCCTGCTGTTCGGCCTGCTGGTCCCCCCCCAGGCGCCGCAGCAATCCCCGGACTCGACCTACTCGAGCCCGGCGGTGCGTGCGCTGGTGGAGGCGGCTGCCGCCCGATACCGGGAGCCGGGCGCGGGCGTCGTGCCGTTCACGGCCCGCATCGAGTCGGAGATCGGGGTTCTCGTCCGGCAGTCGAACGGAGAGGAGATCCTCACCGGCGTCGAGCAGATCGCCGGGCAGGTGACCTGGTCGGGCGGCGGGGATCTCGTCCAGTCCCTGGCGGCGTACCGGAGCCGGTTCTCGGGCCCTGCGCTGTCCACCCTCACCTACATCAGGGGACCGTGGGTCGTGGCTCCTCTGGTCGGCGACCGGGTGCCCATGCCCTTGGCCTCCGGGCGCGAACCCAGGGACTCGACCACCCGAAATCCGTCCGCAGCCCTCGAGGCGACGGATGCGTCGGGGCGCCGCCGGGAGCTGCGGGCCATGGTGAACCCCCTGGGATCCGAGCGGGGCGCCCACTATCGGTTCTCCGGGGGGGATACCGTACTGATCCTGCGGCTTCCGACGCGCGCCATCCCGGTGGTGCGCGTCGCGGTGGAGCCGAGGTCGGCGAGTGCCGACGCGCTCCTCTTCCGCGGCGAGATCCACCTCGACGCCATCGACCACGGCGTGGTCCGGCTGCGAGGGGAGGTGCTGGCGCCCGCCCGGCCGCGCCGCCTCCTGACCCGCATGGTGCGAACCACCATGGAGCCGCACTTCTTCCTCGATCTGGAGAACGAGCTCGGAGACCGCGGAGCATGGCTGCCGCACCGCCAGTGGATCGAGCTCGAAGCGGGCTCTCCGCTCACGGACGAGTCGGCCACCGTCCGGATCGTCACGGACTTCTCGGCGACCACGCCGGACACCACGTCACCCCGGGTGGGTGGCGCGCCACGCTCCGGCGCCCGGCGCACGCTGCTGCGCCTCTACACCGACTCGGCCGCGCACGGGCGCGGGTGGCGCACCGAGCTCGGAGCGGCGACGGCGGAGCGCAGTCCGCTGGACCTGACCGACCTTCGCACCCCCGGGAGGCGCCGGG
>JBFYZE010000360.1:0-8908 GCA_041309665.1 Gemmatimonadales bacterium
CCGGAGCCGCGCTCATCCCCGCCGCCGCGCTCCAGGCCTGGCGCGCCGCCGAAGCGCTGGGGTGCCCCCCCGAGACGGTGCGCGCGGTCGTGGCGCGCCTCATGGAGGCCGCCGGGGGCGGCGGGATGGTGGGTGGGCAGTGGGTGGACCTGGAGGGGGAGGGGCGCACGCTGGGAGCGGAGGCGCTGGACGGGCTCCACCGGATGAAGACGGGCGCCCTCCTGGCCGCATCCCTCCTGGTGGGCGCCACCGCCGCCGGGGCGCCGGGCCCCACCCTCGCCGCCCTGGAGCGCTACGGCCGCGCGATCGGGCTCGCGTTCCAGATCGCCGACGACATCCTCGACGCCACCCAGAGCGCCGAGGCGCTGGGGAAGAACCCCTCCGACGCGGCGCTCCAGAAATCCACGTACGTCGCGCTGTACGGCCTGGAGGATGCGGAGCGGAGGGCCCGGGCCCAGGTGGACGAGGCGCTGGAGGCGCTGGAAGGGTCCGGCGTGCGGGCTCCGGCCCTGGAGGCGCTGGCCCTGTACGTGGTGGAGCGCACGCGCTGATATCTTTTTGGGCTGACCCTCACCGCACCAAGGAGTGATCCGGTGGCCTTGCTGGATCGAATCCAATATCCCCGGGACCTCCGGGCGCTCCCCCGCACCGAGCTGGCCAAGCTCGTGGACGAGGTCCGCGCGCGCCACATCGACGTGGTTTCCCAGAAGGGGGGCCACTTCGGGGCGAGCCTGGGCGTGGCCGAGCTCACCGTGGCGCTCCACTACGTGTACGACACGCCCCGGGACCAGATCGTGTGGGACACGGGCCACCAGGCCTACATCCACAAGATCCTCACCGGGCGCAACGAGCGCCTTCCCAGCATCCGCCAGCAGGGAGGGCTCGCGCCCTTCTGCCGGCGGGACGAGTCGGAGTACGACGCCTTCGGCGCCGGCCACGCATCCACCTCGATCTCGGCAGCGTGGGGGATGGCGGTGGGGCGCGACCTCACCGGGCAGGACTTCCAGGTGGTCGCGGTCATCGGCGACGGCGCCATGACGTGCGGCCTCGCCTACGAGGCGCTGAACAACGCCGGCGGCGCCGGGCGGGACTTCGTCGTCGTCCTCAACGACAACGACATGTCCATCGCGCCGGCCGTGGGCGCCATGAACAAGTACCTCACGGGGATGATCACCAACCCGGCGTACAACAAGGTCAAGGGCCTGGTGAAGGAGATGATCCACCGCGCTCCGTCCTCCGTCGCCGGGACCATGGAGGAGATGGCGGTCCGGCTGCAGGAGAGCGTGAAGCACCTGATCACGCCGGGGCTCATCTTCGAGGAGCTGGGGTTCCGGTACGTGGGCCCCGTGGACGGCCATGACATCGACGTGCTCGTGGACACCCTCTCCCGGGTGCGGAACATGAAGGGCCCCATCCTGGTGCACGTTCTCACCCAGAAGGGGAAGGGGTACGTGCCCGCCGAGGCCGACCCGTGGACGTGGCACGCCTCCGGGCCCTTCGACAAGGTCACCGGACAGGGGCCCGCGAAGAGCGCCGGACTCCCCCGCTGGCAGAACGTGTTCGGGAAGGGGCTGATCGAGCTGGCCGACGCCGACTCCAAGGTGGTGGCCATCACCGCCGCCATGCCCGACGGCACCAGCACCGACCTCTTCCAGAAGGCGCACCCCGACCGGTACTTCGACGTGGGGATCGCCGAAGGGCACGGCGTCACCTTCGCCGCAGGCCTGGCCACCCAGGGCGTGAAGCCGGTGGTGGCCATCTACTCCACGTTCCTGCAGCGGGCGTACGACAACATCGTCCACGACGTGGCGCTGCAGAAGCTGTCCGTCGTGTTCGGCATGGACCGCGCCGGCCTCGCCGGCGAGGACGGGCCCACGCACCACGGCACGCTGGACATCGCCTACATGCTCAGCGTCCCCGGGATGACGGTGACCGCCCCCAAGGACGGCGCCGAGATGCTGGCGCTCCTGCGCCTGGCCACCCAGCGCATGGACGGGCCCTGGAGCGTGCGCTGGCCCCGGGACGCGGTCCCCGCCGAGGTGCCCGCGCTCTCCGAGATCCCTCCGCTCGAGCCCCATAGCTGGGAGATCCTCCGGAGCGGCGCCGATGCGGCCGTCCTGGCGGTGGGAACCATGGTGATGCCCGCGCTGGCCGCGGCGGAGCAGCTGGCCACCGAAGGGATCCGCTGCACCGTGGTGAACTGCCGCTTCCTGAAGCCGTACGACACCGAGCTCTTCGAGGAGGTGGCGCGAAGCCACCCGGTCCTCCTCACGGTGGAGGAGGGGCAGGTGAGCAACGGCTTCGGCGCCTTCATGGCGCGCGAGCTGGACGGCCTGGGCCTCGCCCACCGGCCACGCACGTCGGCGCTCGGGATCCCCGACGCGTTCGTGGAGCACGGGGCGCGCAAGGCGCTCCTCGCCGGGATCGGGCTCGACGCCGCGGGGATCGCCGCCCGGGTGCGGGAGCTCTGCACCGTGGGCGAGGGCTCGCCCGTCCGATGAGCCCCGGCCCAGGGCGGGAGCAGCCCACCGGCCCCATCCGCCGCGTGGGGGTGGTCCTGCGGAGGAGGAGCGCCGACCTCCCCGGCGCCGTCGCGCGCCTGGGCGACATCTGCGCGCTCCACGGGGTGGAGGTCGCGTTCGTCGAGCGCGACCTGAACGACGACGTCCCCGACAGCGCGCGCACCGCGCTCCTGCACGAGGACGTGGACCTGGTGGTGGCGCTGGGGGGCGACGGCACGCTGCTCCGCGCGGCGAGGCTGGTGGCGGAGCGGGGGACCCCGGTCTTCGGGGTGAACCTGGGCCAGCTCGGGTTCCTGACCAACACCTCCGAGGCGGAGCTCGAGGAAGGGCTGGCCCGGGTGCTGGCCGGGGAGGGCGTGCTGGACCGGCGCTTCACGCTCACGGCTCAGGTGGTGGCCGCGGGGCACCCGAAGGGGGAGGCGTACCACGCCCTGAACGACGTGGTCATCCACCGGCCCACCGCGTCGCGGGTGACGCCGGTGCACCTGGCGGTGCGCCACGGCGACGTCATCGACGAGATCGGGTCGTTCTCCGCCGACGGCGTCATCGTCGCGACCCCCACCGGCTCGACCGCCTACTCGCTCGCGGCGGGGGGGCCCATCGTGGTGCCCGAGGTGGAGTGCATCGTCGTCACCGCCATCTGCCCCCACTCGCTGGCGGTCCGCCCACTCGTGGTGCCGGCCAGCGATACCCTCAACATCCGGCCGCTGGACCCCTCCCACGAGCTCCAGCTCACCGTGGACGGCCAGGTGGTGCGCACGCTCGATCCCCGGGACGAGGTGGTGGTGAGCCGGGGGAAGCACGACGTGGCGCTGGTGCGGCTCCCCGGGCAGACCTTCTTCGGCACCATGCGCCGCAAGCTCAACTGGGCGCTGCGGCCCGCGGAGCGGGCGTAGGCCCAGCGCGCTGCCGGCCCCGAGGGCGGCGCATCGGGGCATTGAAGGAGCCGCCCCTCCGCCCCTACCTTCCCGTCCGTCATGCTCGTCGAACTGCGCATCCGCGACTACGCGGTGGTGGAGGACCTCTCCCTCGCCCTGGCACCCGGCCTCAACGCCCTCACCGGCGAGACCGGGGCGGGGAAGTCCATCATCGTGGGAGCGCTCTCCCTCCTCCTCGGCGAGCGCGCCTCGGCCTCGGTGGTGCGCGCCGGCGCCGAGCGGGCCACGGTGGAGGCGGTGTTCGACGTCCGCGGCCTCCCGGAGGTGGAGGCGCGCCTGGAGGAGATGGGGTTCCGGCCCGAGGACGGGCACCTCATCCTGCGCAGGGAGGTTGCCTCCGCGGGGAGGAACCGTGCCTGGGTGAACGGGTCGCCCGCCACCGCGGGCGCCGTCGGGGAGCTCGGGAACACCCTGGTGGACCTCCACGGCCAGCACGAGCACCAAACGCTGCTGCGGCCCGCGGAGCAGCGCACCATCCTGGACGCGTTCGCGGGCGCCCAGGAGGCCGCCGCCTCGGTGGCGGAGCTCCACGGCCGCGCCCGCGACCTCGCCGAGGAGCTGGAAGAGCGGGAGCGGCGGGTGCGGGAGGTGGAGAGCCGCTCCGATTTCCTCCGGTTCCAGCTCGGCGAGATCGAGGAAGCCGGCCTCTCCGCAGGCGAGGACGAGGAGCTGGAGTCCGAGGCGCGCCGCCACGAGCACGCCGAGGAGCTGGTGCAGGGGGCCTCCGGGGTGAACGAGGCGCTCTACGCCGGCGAGGACGCGGTGGCCGACCGCCTGAGCGAAGCCCGCGCCCTGGTGCAACGGCTGGCCCGCTTCGACGCGTCGCTCGAGGAGACCGCCCGCCTCCTGGACGACGCCTACCACGCGGTGAGCGAAGCGGGGCGCCGCATGGGCGACTACGCCTCGGCGGTGGACCACGACCCCCGGCGCCTGGAGGAGGTGCGCGCGAGGCTGGACCGCATCTTCCGGCTGAAGCGGAAGTACGGGCCCGGGCTGGACGACGTCCTGGCCACGGGCCGGCGGGTGAGCGCCGAGCTCCGCGCCCTGGACGAAGCGGACCACGACCTCGGGGAGCTGCGCCGCGCGCTGTCGGACGCCCGAGGCGAGCTCGAGGCCGCCGCCTCGGCGCTGGGCACGCTCCGCCGGGGCGCCGCCCGGCGTCTCGCCGACGCGGTGGAGGCGGTGCTCCCGGACCTGGGGCTGGCCGGGGCCTCCTTCGACGTGCGCGTGCGTCCCCTGGACGAGGTGGGGCCCCACGGCGGGGAGGCCGTGGAGTTCCTCGTGGCGCCGAACCGGGGGTTCGAGGCCATGCCGCTGGCGCGCATCGCCAGCGGGGGCGAGCTCTCCCGGGTGATGCTGGCGCTCAAGTCCATCCTCGCCGAGGTGGACCGGATCCCGGTCCTCGTCTTCGACGAGATCGACGCCGGGATCGGCGGCGTGGTGGCCACGTCCGTGGCGAAGAAGCTGGCCGAGGTGGCCACGCGCCATCAGGTGTTCGTCGTCACCCACCTCCCCCAGCTCGCCTCCAGGGCCGACGCCCACCTCCTGGTGGAGAAGGAGCAGGCCGAGCACGCCACGGTGACGCGCGTGCGCGCGCTGGAGGGCGACGCCAGGGTTGAGGAGGTGGCGCGACTCCTGGGCGGCGACCCCGAGTCGGCGACCTCCCGCAGGCACGCCCGGGAGCTCCTCGGCGCCCGCGGCTGATCCGGCGCAGGCCTGGGCCCCTCCTCAGCTCCTCAGCCCCTCAGCTCCTCAGCCCCAGATCCGCCGGAAGAGCGAGAGGCTGAACTCGGCACGGCTCGCCTTGGGCGTCTGGCCCCCGCTCCCGGAGAGCGGGAAGACCCAGCGCACCCCCACCTCGGCCGGCGTCCCCACCAGCCCGCGGCGGAAGAGCCCGAGGGAGGAGTAGCGGAGCCCCACCGCCACCTCCTCCACCGTCATCTCCGTCTCCCTCGCCAGGAGCGTGACGTCCGCGGCGGGGGTGCCCGCCGTCTCCTCGCCGAGGAGCTCGTAGGCGTCCATGGCCTTGTGGAAACGGCGGTAGTCCCCGGCCAGCGCCAGCGCCTCACCCAGGTGGATGCGCGGTGAGAGCTCCAGGTGCGTGTAGGAACCCGGCGTCCACCGCACCGCCCGCAGCGACGAGGCCTGGGGAAGAAGCGCCTCGTGGGGCGTGACCCTGCGCAGGATGTCCACCGCCGCCTGCGCGCCCCGACGGAAGCTCCCCCGGAAACCGAGGCGCGACCCGACGCGGAGCCCCGCGTCCACGCGCCCCTCCAGGTCCTGCTGACCGTCGCCGCTGGCGAAGTCGAAGAGCACGTTCGGATCGTCGAGGATGCCCGTGGGGAGCCGCACCAGGAAGCCCCCGTGGAGGGTCCAGGCGAAGCGCGGCGAGACGGCCCCCGAGTCCCGCACCTCCCCGTCCAGGAGGCGCACCGTCGCGTTCACCTCCACGTCCCCCATCTGCCAGATCCCCGGGTAGCTCGCCAGCGGAGTCATCCCCACGCCCGACGAGGTGGCCAGGGCACGATACCGCGCGTCGTCCAACGCCTCCGACGCGAACGCGAGGGGGAACCCCACACGCGGGACCCCCGCCGCCGCCAGGTCGGCGTTCAGGGCCGCGAAGGCCTGCTCGAGCCTGGCCGCCACAGGCGCGCCGGCCAGGGGAAAGAAGGGCGTCGCGGAGTACGCCCCGAACATCCCCTCCCAGAACCCGTTGGCACGCTGCGCCAGCGCCGTGGCGTCGGAGCACGCCGCCGAATTCCCCGCGGCGCACAGACTCTGCGCGCGCGAGTCCGCCGCCACCGCCGCCTCCCCCAGCGCCGAGAGGAGGTCGGACACCCCCTGGCCACCCGATGAGGCCGGGTTCAGGCCCAGATTCGCCGTCGAGTCCGCGCGGAAAGCGAAGGCCAGCGTGCTCCGCCCCCGCACGTAGGGGACGCTCGCTCCCACCGTGAGCCAGTCGAAGACGCCGAGGCGCAGCCCCAAGTCCAGCCGCGTCACCTCCCTGTTCAGCCGCCCCACGGTCGAGCCCACCCGCCCCTCGAACCCCGCGTCCCCCGAGAGCGACCGGAGCGTCTCCTCCAGCGTCGTGATCCCCGGGAAGAGCCCCACCCCCCGCTCGTCGGTGAGGTCCACACCCAGCGTCTCCTCCACGTCCTGGCCGTCCGCGCCGATCCCGTAGCGGGTGTCCCAGTAGGAGATGGACGGCGCGAAATCCAGCCGCACCCGCCCCCTCGGCACCAGCGGGTCCGACATGGTCTGCCCCGCGACCCCCGCCGGCACCATGAGCCCCGCCATGGCCGCCATCCCCCACCCACGCATCGCCCTGCGCAGGAAGCCAGAAGGGAAGCAGCGAAGCGGGATCATCGCCGGGCGTCCGGGGGTCAAGACCAGTGCAGGCAGGACTGTGGAAAGGCGGCCCATCCTAAGGCGCCCCGGGGCTCGGAGGAACACGCCCCGACCCACGGCCTCGGGCGCTTGACCTCCCCGGAGCCCTTTTCTAGCTTCCTACCCCACATACCACGCGGGAATAGCTCAGTTGGTAGAGCACAACCTTGCCAAGGTTGGGGTCGCCGGTTCGAGTCCGGTTTCCCGCTCTGAAGGGGGGTGAGCGTCGGGCGCCCGATGCGCGCCCCCCTTCGCGTCGGCGCCGTAGCCAAGTGGTAAGGCAGAGGACTGCAAATCCTTTATCCCCGGTTCGAATCCGGGCGGCGCCTCTACAGTCACCCGGCTTTCGCTGAACCGTGGGCTCAGCCGAGCCTGCGGGTCGTTGCGTTCAGGGGTGCAGAGGCGCCGCCCGGATGAGAACCGGAGGTTCGACTCGAGCGGCCCAGACGAGGCTCGAAGACCCAGTCGTGCTTCCGCGAGAGCAGCGAGGATCGCCGCAGGCGACCGCAGCTGAATCCGGGCGCCACTCCGTCCTCGAAGACCCTCCCGCGCCGATGCGCGCGCCCCGAGGCCGGCTGCCAACTGGACCCATCCGGCCATGGGCCGGCCGCACCCCGGCAGCGATCCTGGCGCATGGCTCGCTATCCCCAGACCGAGCAGCTCATCACGGAGCTGCGGCAGGTTCTGCGCACGCGTGGATACAGCGTGCGGACGGAGGACACCTACGCGCGATGGGCGGTCCGCTTCCTCTCACACGCAGGCCACCCTCATCGGGACACCCTGAACAAGGAGCACGTGGAGCGGTTCCTCACCCGCCTTTCGGAGACGTCCGTGTCGCCCAAGACCCGGAACCAGGCCGCTTCGGCCATCGCCTTCCTGTTCAAGGAGGTCCTCCAGTCGGATGCGGTCGCCGACATCAAGCGCGCCCGCAGCCGGAGCCGGGTGCCCACCGTGCTCTCCCATCAGGAGGTATGCGCGGTACTCGATGAGCTCTCGGGCCGGAAGTACGTCATCGCCGCGCTGCTCTACGGGACCGGGATGCGCCTGTCGGAGGCGCTGGGGCTGCGCATCAAGGACGTGGACTTCGAGTTGGACCGGATCGTGGTCCGACAGGGGAAGGGGGGCAAGGACCGGGTCCTGCCGCTGCCGGCCACACTCGCCGCGGAGCTGGCACGGCAGATACGGAGAGCGTGCCAGATCCACCAGCGCGACTGCGAGCGGGGCGGCGGCTGGGCATGCCTGCCCGGCGCGCTGGCACGGAAGAAGCCCGACGAAGGGTACAGCGTCGGGTGGCAGTACGTGTTCCCTGCACGGACCTGTGCCGTCGACCCGCTCACCCGCCGGAAGGGGAGGGGCCCCCTCCATCCATCAGCGATGCAGCGCGCGGTCCGGGCGGCCGTGCGGCGCGCCGGCGTCATGAAGCCCGCGACCTGCCACACGTTCCGCCATTCCTTCGCAACGCAGATGCTGCGGGACGGCTACGACGTCCGCGTGGTCCAGGAGCTCCTCGGGCACCAGGACATCCGAACCACCATGATCTACCTGCACGCCACCGAGCAAGGTGCGTCCGGCGTCCGGAGTCCCCTGGACCGCGCTGCGGCCGGCAGCCAGGGACGCCCTCGGCCGGGAGTCGGCCGGGGCGATACCTAGGCTACGGCATCCCGCCGGCCCATTACCACACCAGCAGAGGCTTGGCCCGTAGCGGATTCGCCTGCCTTCCGCGAACGCTGCCCGTCGCGCCACTACTGCGTGATCTGGTCCGAAGATTCGGGTTGCTCGATCGCCGCTGCCGCGGGGTCATTCGCGCGGCCCTGCGGAATCGAGGCAGGGAGCCCGAGACGCGAGACTTGCCCCTAGCGCAAGCGCCGCCCCAATTGCAGCGTGGTGTTGGCAGTAGAGAACCAGGTTAGACCGTAGAATTGGCAAGGTGGTCCTCGATCCCAGGCAGTGTCATGCGATACGCCGTGTTGGACGTGGAGACGACGGGCATCTACCCCGGCGGCCACGACCGGATCGTTGAGGTGGCGGTGGTGGTCTTGGGTACCGACCTCACCGTCTCGA
>JBFYZE010000361.1:0-5731 GCA_041309665.1 Gemmatimonadales bacterium
CTCCTTGAGGCGGAAGACCGCGGGCCCTCGCGAGGTCTCGTAGCAGCGGATCCCCTCGAACATGGAGGACCCGAACTGCACGGCCACGGCCAGCAGGTGGATCTTGGCATCCGCCCAGGGAATGAACTCCCCGTCCTTCCAGATCCACTCCGCCCCGGTCAGCGTCGCTGCGCCCATGGCGTATCTCCTTGGAAAGCTCTGCACAGGTATGGCACCCCGCGTTGCGAGTGCCACGGCCCCAGATCCTAGGCGGAGCGACGAAGGCATAGCCCAAGCTACGTCGAGGAGCTCCAACGACGGAGATGGGGCCGTGCCACCGCAACCCACACCCATGCAAGATCGTATCATTCACGGCGTTGGGCGCAGGGCGACCAGCGCTCCGCGCCGGTGCCCGCGCGGTTGATGCCGCGTCTCTCCTCGTCGCCGTAGCGCGACCACCGGCTTCGCCGGCGGTGCCCACGCCTCCTCGTCGTTCCTTGCCTGAACGCGCGCAAGCGCCCTGCGCGCGGGGTACCATACCTGTGCAGGGCTTTCCTAGAAGAGCCCCTTGATCCACCCGCCGTCCACGGCGAGGGACTGGCCGGTGATGTAGCTCGCCTTCTCCGAGCACAGGAACGCTACCGCGACCGCCACCTCGGCGGGCTCGGCCAGGCGTCCCATGGGCGTCTCCTTCTCCCACGACGTGTACGCCGCGTCCGGGGTGGTGCCGGTGCGGGCCGCCAACGCCAGGGCCAGCTCCACCAGGCGCTCGGTTCGCGTGTAGCCCGGGAGCACGCTGTTCACGGTCACGTTGAAGGGCGCGGCCTCGTTGGAGATGGTCTTGGTGAACCCCGAGACCCCGGCCCGGAGCGCGTTGGAGAGTATGAGCCCCCCGATCGGCTGCTTCACCGAGATGGAGGTCATGTTCACGATCCGCCCCCAACGCCTCCCCTTCATCCCGGGGAGGGCGGCGCGGACCAGGTTCACCACGCTCTCCAGGTTCTGGGCGATCGCCTTGTGCCACACCTCCGCAGAGTGGTTCTCGAAAGGCCCCGACGGCGGCCCTCCGGTGTTCGTCACCAGGATGTCGACGCGGCCCAGCGCCACCACCACGGCTCTCACCAGGGCGTCCACGGCGGCGGGATCGCTGAGGTCCGCCGGCAGCGCCACCACCTTCGCGCCGGTGGCGCCCGCGATTTCGGCGCGCACGCGCTCGAGCTTCTGCGCCGAGCGGCCGTTGATGGCCACGTCGGCGCCCTCGGCCGCCAGAGCGTCGGCGATGGCGCGCCCGATCCCCTGGCTGGATCCGCACACCAGCGCGGTCTTCCCCTTCAGTCCCAGGTCCATGATCGCTCCCCCCGGTTGTCTATTTCTTGTCGTGGAAGTAGGTGTCGGTCTTGCTCAGCCAATCCTGCCTCGGCGGGCTGAAGACGTCTACGTCGAGTGTGTACTCCAGCGCCTCCGCCTTGTGCGGGACGTTGGACGGGATGTACAGCATCTCGCCGGCGCTCACCACCAGCTCCTCGATGCCGCCGTCGGCGTCGCCGATCCAGAATCGGAGCGCTCCTTCGAGGACCCAGGTGATCTGCTCGTTCTCGTGCTGGTGCGTGGGGACGACGGCGCCCTTCTCCAGGTACACCTGGGCGAGCATCATCCGCTCGCCGGTGAAGAGGCGACGGGAGATGACGTCGGTGACGGTTTCCTTCGGGATGGCGTCCCAGCGGGCGTGTCGGATCCCTGAGCTCATGATCGCTCCGTGATGGCGTGAGGGAATCCGCAATTGGGCGCCTCCGAGCGGTCGGCGTCAATCCCTCAGCGACACCATCACGTCCACCTGGGCCGCGCGCCGGGCCGGCAACCAGGACGCCAGCAGCGCAGCCCCGAGCAGGAGCGCCGACGCCGGCCCCAGGGCCCCGGGACTCGCGGGTCCGACCCCGTAGAGAAGCCCCCGGAGCGCGGCGCCCAGCGCCACGGACACGCCGATGCCCAGCGCCGTGCCCACCGCCGCCAGCGCAAGAGCCCGGGCCATGACCAGCCGCACGAGCGCGCCGGACGCGGCGCCCAGCGCGACGCGGATCCCCATCTCCCTGGACCGTTGCGTGACGCCGTGGGAGATGAGCCCGTACAGGCCGACCAGCGAGATGACCAGGGCGAGCCCGGCGAAGGTGGTCACGAGCAGGCTCAGCGTGCGCGTCTCCTCGAGGGAGCGCGCCAACCCCTCCCTCAGGTCGGTGATCCCGGTCACGGGAACCTCCGGGTCCACGGAGGCCACGGCCCGGCGCAGCGCCTCCGCCGCGGTCCGGGTGGGGCCCGTGGTCCGCAGGTGCGCCGCCAGCAGCGTCTGGGGCTCCTGGTGATAGGCATAGTATACGCCGGGGCGTCCCCGGTCCCGGAGCGTGCGCATCTGGACGTCTGCCACCACGCCCACGACACGGAAGGTGACGCCGCGACGGACCACCTCCCTTCCCAGCGGGTCCTGCCCCGGCCAGAGGAGCCGCGCCAGGGCGTCGTTGACCACCACCACGGGCTCGGGCTCCGCCGCGGCGGGGCCGAACGTGCGTCCCCGGAGAAGCGGGATCCCCAGGGTCTCGAAGTATCCAGGAGTCACCACGATGTACTCGGCCTCGATCCCCGACTCCGGCCCCTCGGGGCGTTCGGCGGGGTTCACGCTCGAGCGGGCGTGATTCCCGAGCATGGGGGCCTGGTTCGCCAGCGCCGCCGCCGCCACGCCGGGAAGGCCCTCGAGCTCGGACAGGAGACGGTCCTGGAAGGCCACCGCGGCGGCGGGATCGTAGCGCCCGGTGGAGCGCAGGTTCATGAAGCCCACGACCATGCCGTCGGGATCGAATCCCGGGTCGGCGCTCCAGGCGTTGAGCACGCTTCTGCCCAGGAGAGCGGCGCCGCTCACGAGCCCCAGGGAGATGGCGAGCTGCCCGACCACGAGGGTGTCGCGGAGCCTGGTGCGCGCCCGCCCCCCGGTGGTGCCGCCCTCCCGCAGAGTACGCGCTACGTCCCGTCGTGTTGCGCTCCACGCCGGGGCGGTGCCGAAGAGGAGCCCCGCGGCGAGGCCCACGGCGCCGAGGAAGAGGTAGACCCGGAAGTCCGGTGCGACGGACACGGCGACGGGGACGGGCAGAAGCAGGGAGAGGATCCCGCTCCCCCAGATCACCAGCGGGACCGAGAGCAGCGTGGCCGCCGCGGCCAGGACCAGGCCCTCGGTGACGAGTTGGCGGGTGAGCCGGCCGCGGCTCGCGCCCAGGGCCTTCCGCACCCCCATCTCCGTGGCCCGTGCCGTGGCACGGGTGAGGAAGAGGTTCCCCACGTTGGCACAGGTGAGGACGAGGACGAGGGCGGCGATGGCGCCCAGGAGGAAACCGGCGCCCCGGCTCCGCTCCCGCTCCTCAGGGGCCAGGCCGATCCCGGGGGCGAGGACCACCCGGACATCCTCGTTCCTGTCCGACGCCGCGCGGAGCTGCATGGAGACCGCGTCCATGGCCGCCACCGCCTGCTCGTACGTGACGCCCTCCCGCAGGCGCCCGAACGCGTACAGCCAGCTCGCCCCCCACTCGTCGAAGGGGAGGGCTCCGTCTCCGAGGGTGCGCTGCATCGCGCTCACCCAGACTTCGGGAGGAGCACCCAGGGCGTCGGGACCGGTGAAACCTTCCGGAGCCACGCCCACGATCTCGTAGGGCTGCGAGCCCACGGCCAGGGTGCGGCCCACCACGCCCGGGTCGCCCCCGAAGCGACGCAGCCAGAGGGCCTGGCTCAGCACCACGACCGCGTGCGCTCCCGGGGCCACGGCATCCCCGGGCTCCAGAAGGCGCCCCAGGGCCGGACGCACGCCCAGCACGTCGAAGTACTCGCCGTTGACCCATTGCCCCGCCACCGGCTCCACGTCGTCGCCCCGCCCCAGGACGAACTCCCCGCCCGAGTAGGCGGCGACGCCGGAGAAGGCCCGGACCTCGCCGGCGATGAGCCGGATGGCGGGCCACGACCACGAGTCCCAGCGCGGCGCGCTGTCGTAGCTCCTTCCCAGCAGGACGATGCGTTCCGGCCCCACGATCCCTGCCGGCGGGCGCAGCATGAGCCCGTTGACCAGGGAGAAGACGGCGGCGTTGGCGCCGATCCCGAGCGCGAGCGTGAGCGCCGCCACCGCCGTGAACCCCGGGGAGCGCCGGAGCACCCGGGCCGCGTACCTGACGTCCTGTGCCACGCTCTCCATCGTCCACCCCTCCGTCCGCATCCACACCGCGTGCGGGAGCGCGCCCGCCACGAACCACGCCACCCCGGGGTAGTCCGGGGCCCTTCCGGCCGTCCGCGCCTGTTCGAGGCCGGCCAGCTCCGCCGCCCACTCCTCCAGCCACTCCCTTCGGCGGTCCGCCGGAACCAGGCCCGAGATGGCCCGGAGCACGCTCCGGGCGGGTCCGGAGCTCCGGGCTCCCGTCACCGCGCGGCCCCCACCGAGCCCGGATCCAGCACCGCCAGCACGTCCGCCGCCCGGCTCGTCCCCTCCGCGAGCGCCAGCGCGCCCTCCGCGGTGAGGCCGTAGTACCGCCGCCGCGGCCGCCCCTCCCGCTCCGCCTGGCGCTGGTCCTCCCAGCGCGACGACACGAGCCCCCCCTTCTTCAGCCGTCCCAGGGTGGGGTAGACCGTCCCCGACGCGAGCCCGGTGGAGGCGACGATGTCGAGACCGTAGGCGCTCCCGTCGCGGATGGCGGCGAGGATGCGGAGCGTCGTGAAGCCCAGAGGGCGGGGCATGGAGGTCTCCCGGGGAGGATCGACTGTAGATAGAAGTGCAAGATATATAGTACTGAAACACTATCCGGTGCAATGCCCTCCAGGTGCAGCCCACCGCCCCTCGGCCCTACCTTTCGATCCAGGGGCTGCGGCTCGCGCGGCGTTCCGGGCCCGGCCCCGTTCCCACTCCACCCCCGCGCCCTGCCGGAGACATCCGTGAGCCTCTCCACCGCCCGCCCGCGGCACGCCAGGAAGACCTTCGTCCTGGCCCTCGTGCTCGCCGCCTCCGCCTCCGCCTGCGGAAGGGGGAGGGCGCCGGTGCCCGAGCCCGGGGCTTCCCAGGGCACGCCTCCCGACCTGCGGGGGAGCATCGTGATGGTCCTGCCCTTCCAGGGCGCCACGGGCGTGACGGGGGACGTGGACGCGGAGTTGGCATTCGCGCTCCGGGATCGGGGGCCGGAGGTGGACTGGGTCCTCCCGCCCCGGCTCCAGCAGGCGCTGGACCGGTCACCCGGCCTCAACGTCCGCATCCACGGGCTCCAGGTGGGGGCGTTCTCGGCGGCCGAGGTGCAGCGCGTGGGCGATCCGCTCTTCGGTGACCTGCTGCGCCTCGGGGCCCTGGTGGACGCCCAGACGGCCCTCCTCCCCGTGCGCGCGTGGGTCGTTCCCGGGGAAGGGGGGAACCGCGTCCGCATCTCCGCCGCCCTGGTCCAGGTGCGCACCGGGCGCGTGCTCTGGTTCGGCCTGGTGGAGGGGGCGCCCTCGGAGGGCGAAGACCCCGGCGCGCTGGCGTCGGCAGTGGACGCCCTCACGCAGAAGCTCCTCTGGTACGCACGCTAGCCGAGTTGGCTGCGAGCGCCTCCCCGACCCAGCGCGGGAACGGCTAGATTTGCTGGACCCGGAGCCCTGCCGCTCGAGTCCCCTGAGGGCTCTCCACTTCCTTCAACGCGCTGACGACGATGGCCTCCAAGTTCGAAGGCTTCGATTTCTACGACATGGACTCCCTCCTCTCCGA
>JBFYZE010000362.1:0-3514 GCA_041309665.1 Gemmatimonadales bacterium
GGCCAACCCGCGGCCCAGGCGCCCGCTCCGTCACGGGGGCCGGAGCCCCCGCGCCGCGGCGGAACCTGGTTCCCCACGGCGGAGAACGTCGTGATCCACTGGCCGAAGATCGAAGAGCTTCTCCAGGAGGAACTCGACTGATGGCTATCGAGGGATCGCTCCAGGACGTCGCTCTGGCCGACATCTGCCAACTCCTCGGGATGGGGCGGAAGACCGGGTGCCTGAGCATCACCGACCGCTCCAACTTCGGGTACATCTACTTCCAGAAGGGGCGGGTGATCTTCGCGTCGGTGCTGAACCGCCCCGACCGCCTGGGTGAGTTGCTGGTCCGCAACCACGTCATCACCCGCAAGGACCTGTCGCAGGCCATGGAGCGGCAGGCTCTGGAGCGGGGGAAGCGCCTCGGCGAGATCCTGGTGGCGCAGGGTTCCATCGACCAGGAGAAGCTGCAGCGCTTCATCCAGATGCAGATCGAGGAGGCGGTCTACCACCTCTTCGCGTGGACGCAGGGGTCGTTCCACTTCGACCCTGACCAGATGCCCGACGAGGACGGGGTCTTCCTGGTCAACGTCAACATCGACTCCCTGCTCATGGAGGGGGCGAGGCGGGTGGACGAGTGGAGCCTCTTCGAGAAGAAGATCCCCTCCTTCGACATCGTCTTCCAGCTCGACAAGCACCCCGATGCCAGCGAGGACGAGGTCGAGCTGTCGAAGGACCAGAGGAAGATCCTCCCGTTCATCGACGGCGTCCGCACCGTCACCGAGATCATGAACGAGGCCGGGCTCGTGGAGTTCGAGACGGGCAAGGCGCTCTTCGGGCTCATCCAGGGAGGCTTCATCTCCCGCTCGGGCGAGAAGTCCACGGTGGCCGAGACCGGGGGCGACGAGCAGCTCCAGGAGCACCTGAACCTGGGCGTGGCGTTCTACCGCTCGGGGATGATGGAGGACGCCGCCCGCGAGTTCGAGGGTGCCCTGGAGCTGGATGCCAAGCAGGGGCGGGCCAACTTCATGCTCGGCCTCATCGCGTTCCGGGCGGGCCGCCTGGAGGACGCGCTCCAGCGCTTCGGTGCCATGCCCGAGGCTCAGCGCGACGCGTACGCGGTCCAGCGCAACCGGGCCCTCACCCTGGAGCACATGGGGCGCTACGACGACGCCCTCCAGGCGCTGGAGGCGGCCCAGCGCTCGCGCCCCGACGACGTGGACATCCACCTGCTCAAGGGGATCGTCCACCTGAAGGCGCGCAACCCGGCCAAGGCGCTGGAGGCGCTCCGGGCGTACCGGACCAACCCCAAGCTGAAGAAGCCGACGCAGCTCTACTACACCTACACGGTGCTGGCCTCGGCGGTTGCCGGGGACCTGGACTACGCCGTGGCGGTGGGCCGGGAGGGGCTGGGCCACTACCCCGAGTCCGGACCCATCCTGGTGAACACCGCGGCCGTGCTGGAGCGCCGCGGGGAGATGGAGGCAGCCGAGGCCCTCTACAAGCGCGCGCTGGCGGCGACGCCCACGCAGCCCCAGGCCCACAAGAACCTGGGGGACCAGGCCTGGGCCCGCGGCGACCACGAGGGCGCCCGCGTCCAGTACGAGAAGGCGGTGAAGCTGAACCCGCGCCTGGGCGACGACGTGTACCTCCGGCTGGGGACGCTGGCCTACAAGGACAACGACCGCGACGTCGCCCTCCTGCTGTGGCGCCGGGCGCTGGATCTGAACCCCCACAACGAGGCGGTGCGCACCAACCTGGAGATGCTCCAGGGCGGGTGAGCCGCTCCGCCGGGGTCCGGTTCCGCCGCCGCCCGAGCCGTCTCGCCCCGGCCACCCTGGCCACCGTGGCCCTGGCCGCCCTCGCCTCGCCGGTGCCGGCCACGCCCTCCACCGCGCCGCCTCCGTCGCAGGACACCGCGTGGACGCTGGACGGGGAGCGCTACGGCGAGCTCCGGGGCCGGCGCGCCCGGATCCGCTTCGTCCCCTCCGACTCCCTCGTCGCGCTGCGCGTGCTGGAGCTCCTGGAGGGACAGCGGCCCCTCCCGGGGATGGCGGCGGACGTGCCCTCGGGTGTGACGGCGGTCCTGGCCCACACGCCCGCGGCCTTCGACGAGCTCACGGGCGGGCAGGTCCCGGAGTGGCGCGCAGGGGTGGCGATCCCGGAGCTCGGACTCCTCGTCGTCCCCACCGGGGAGGGGCCGCGCGTCCTCGACCCCGCCGGGGTGCGGGTGCTGCGCCACGAGTGGGCCCACCTGGGGCTCCACCAGGTGCTGGGAGGTCCGCGCATCCCCCGGTGGTTCGACGAGGGGTACGCCCAGTGGGCGTCGGGGGGATGGGATGCGTCGGAGGCCTGGCGCCTGCGGGTGCTCCTGGCATGGGGAGGGGCGCCGCCCCTGGACTCCCTCTCGCTGACGTGGCCCCGCGACCGGGCCGCCGCCGAGGGCGCCTACCTCCTCGCTGCGAGCGCGGTGTCGTACCTCCTCGAGGGGAGCGGCGAGCGCGGGCTGGCCCTCTTCCTGGCGCGCTGGAAGGACGCCCGCTCCTTCGATGACGCCCTGCGGTCCACCTTCGGCGTCACCCCCGGGCAGTTCGAGGAGGACTGGCGGCGTCACGTGAAGAGGCGCTACGGATGGCTCTTCGTGGCGTCGCGCTCGGCGGTCCTCTGGATGCTCCTGGCACTCGTCTTGCTCTTCATGGCGCGCTCCCGCCAGGGGCGGAACCGGTCGCGCATGGCTCGCCTCCGCGCCGGCGAGGTGCCGGACCTGCCCGCCTGGTGGGAGGGGCCGTCCGAGCACGGAGGGAGTCCCGAGGTCTCCCCGGGGGAGGGATCCCCACCACCCGATGAAGGGGTAGAACGCCCATCATGACCCAGCGCATCCTCATCGTGGACGACGACACCGACGCCCTCGAGGTCTACCGCACCCGCCTCACCCACGCCGGCTTCGAGGTGCAGACGGCCGAGAGTGCCGAGCAGGCCCTGGCCCGCGTGGACGCCTTCCAACCCGGCCTGGTGGTCACCGACGTCCGCATGGAGGGGATGAGCGGCCTCGAGCTCCTGGAGCGCCTCAGGGGGGCTATGCCGGGGCTGGACGTGGTGGTCATGACCGGGCACGAGGACATGGAGACGGCGGTGACCGCCATGCAGGCCGGCGCGTTCGACTTCCTCGTGAAGCCCGTGGACCCGAAGGGGCTCCAGGCGCTGGCGGAGCGCTGCTTCCGGGAGCAGGCGCTGGGGGGGGAGGGGCGCGGAGGCCCCGAAGGCGTCCCGAGCGTCCCCCGGGGCGTCATGGTGGGGAAGGACCCCCGGATGATCGAGATCTACAAGACGATCGGGGTGCTGTCGCGGAACCGCGCCACGGTGCTCGTGCGCGGCGAGACCGGGACGGGGAAGGAGGTCATCGCCCGGGCGATCCACGACCACTCGGCGTGCGCGGCGGAGCCCTTCATCGCCGTGAACTGCACGGCGCTCGCCGCCACCCTGCTGGAGACGGAGCTCTTCGGGCACGTGAAGGGCGCGTTCACGGGAGCGGTGG
>JBFYZE010000363.1:0-3283 GCA_041309665.1 Gemmatimonadales bacterium
CAGCGCACTCACGACTCATGTCGCAGAGCAGCACGTGCCGCGGTTATCACGCGTCACCAGCCCGACTAGGGGGGAAATCGCGAAACCGCCGTCGGGTGCGGTCTCGCCTGGGGTAGGCGCAGCCTGTCACTTCCCGCGAGCATGACCCAGGGTTTCCCAGGAGCTTGACCCACCCCCGTCGGGGCCGTGGATCAGTATTCGGGATTGGGGTCGATTACGCTACTTCCTCCGCTTTCGGGGTGGGGGCGGGGCGGTGAGGCCGGGACGCTGGCGGCTGCGGTAGCTGTCGCCCTCGATGACGACCTGGTAGGCGTTGTGGGCGAGGCGGTCGAGGGCGCTCTGGGCCAGGATGGGGTCATCGAAGAGGGGGATCCACTCGTCGATGGCCCGGTTGGAGGTGACGATGGTGGAGGAGCGGCGGTGGCGTTCGACGATGACCTCGTAGAAGTCGCTGGACTGCTGGGCGTTGAGGCGCCGGAGGCCGAAGTCATCGACGATGAGGAGGTCGGGGGCGAGCAGGCTACGCAGGACCCGCTCCGTGGAGTTATCGGCCCTGGACTGATGGATGAGCTTGAGGAGCGCGTCACTTCTCAAGAGGAGAACGCGGCGGCCTGCCCGGCAGGCGCTGTGGCCGAGGGCAGAGGCGAGGAAGGTCTTGCCGACGCCGACGGGTCCGAGGAAGAGCACATCTTCGTGGCGCTCGAGGAAGCCGAGGCCGAAGAGGTCACGGACGCGGTCGCGGTCGAAGGTGACCGGGGCGTCCCAGTCGAAGTCCTCGAACGTATGGGTCTCGTCGAAGCCGGCGCGGTCGAGACGGGTGGCGAGGTTCTTGTTCTCGCGACGGTCGATCTCGTCCTGAAGGGCGAGTTCGAGGAAGTCGAGCACGGGCAGGGATGCCTTCTGGGCATAGGCAGCCCGGTCCGGCAGGGTGGGGATCATGCCGGAGAGCTTGAGCCGCTTGAGGACGGCTGTGAGGCTGGGTTTGACATCAGGCACGGATGGATCTCCTCAGGTGGAGGGGTGGGTGAAGCTTCCGACGGGACGCTGGAAGCGAAGCTGGATGGGGATGACCGGTGTAGGGCTCTGGGGCTTCTTGGCGGCCCCAAGGCGGTCGAGGTCCTGGAGCAGGATGGACTCGACGCGGTGGACGTTGAGGAGCCCGAACGCGAGGGCTCGGCGGCAGGCCTGATCGAGACGATGCCAGCCGTACTTGGTGCCGAGACGCAGGAGCTTCTGGGCCTGGCGGATGTGGGCCCAGGGAACGGTCCCGGAGAGGAGCTCGGTCATGAACGCCCCCAGGTGGGTGCCGTGCTCCTGGGCCTGACGGATCAGCCGCTGGGGGTCGCGCAGGGCGTAGGACGTGAGTTCGGTGGGGTAGTCGTCATAGTCCGTGGACCGGGCTCCCGGAGGCCTGCGCGGGTGCGTCTTGACGAGGGTCCCGTCCGCATAGATGCGCACGAGCTTGGAGTCGCCCCGGACCCACACGGTTCGGCCCAGGAAGGCGTGGGGCACGGAGTACAGGGCCCTCAGGAAGCTGACATGGTGGTCGGGATGGACCTTGTACTTGCCCCAGTGAGGTGGATCGAAGCGCTCGCCCTCGAACGGCAGGAGCTGGGCCCGCTCCACGTTCTCGAACACGGCCAGCGGCCGCTGGCGGGTCGTGCCGTGGACGCGCTGGCCGGCGATCTGGGCACACCAGCGCACGGCCTCGCGCTGGACGTGCGCCAGGTCGATCCAGTCTTCGCCGCGGAAGAAGCGCTCCCGCACATAGGGAACCGCCCGTTCCACGACAGGCTTCCCCTGGGGGTCCCGGGAGCGGGTCGGATCGATGACGAAGCCCCGGTACCGGGCGTACTCCTCGAAGACCCGCTGGCTGATGGGCTCGTAGCGGTCCGCCTTATCGATGGCGGCCTTCAGGTTGTCCACGATTACACGGCGGGGCACCCCGCCGAACCACTGCCAGGCGTCCTCCAGGCCGCCCAGCACATCGGACAGCTTCTGCGAGAACGTGACGTGGACGTACTGGTGTCGGCTGTGGGCCAGAACGACCACCAGGGCCCAGGCCAGCCGCTTGCGCCCGGTCTGGGGGTCGGGCACCAGCCCCAACCGCCCGAAGTCTACCTCGGCCAGCTCTCCGGGCTCGCACTCCGCCATCCGCACGGTTGTGCGCCCGCTCCGGCCGAACCCGCAGTGCTTGCCCGCGAACCGGTGCAGCGTGGTGTAGGCGGCCCGGATACCCTGCCGCTCAAGGAGCTCCTGAACCTTCGTGAGCTGAAGGCCCCGCTTCTCTCCAGGTGCCGGCTCCAGCCACCCACGGATCGTCTCCAAGTGGCGGAGCAGATCCCCCTCCACCGCTCCCGGACCCCGGTCCCCTGCGGGTCGGTGCCGCTCGAACACCGCCGCTGCCAGATCCTCGGTGGGAGGCTCCCCTCCGGCCTCCCAGCCCAGGCTCCTCGCCGTGCGCACATAGCCCCGGATCGTCTTCCTGCCATGACCGGTCGTACGGGCGACCGCCGCCTGGGTCTCGCCTCGTCCGATCCGCGCCAGTACCGCCAGGATCTCCCACATGGCCACCTCTCGATAGGCCATCCGCGCACCTCCCTGTTCGGGTCAGGCGCGAAGATGGCTCCGGTGGCCCCTTCGGGGTGGGTCAAGCTCGCGGGAATCTCATCCGCCAGCCTGGGTCATGCTCGTGGGAATCTCCCCCTTCTACCTGGGTCATGCTCGTGGGAAATGACACCGGACCTCAGATGGCCGCTGCCACACTCCCCTCTTTCATTCTTCTGTTGATGGGCCTGGCCACGTGATCGTCGACGAACTCATCAGCGCATGCGACCACGCCAGCATTCCCCTCATTCATATGTTGTCATCGCCCGCCTCATCTTCGGCTGGCGCAGAACGTTCAGGGCCTCCGAACCGGCCCGTGTCACATCGTTTCCAGGTTCTGCGCTGTTCGAGATGAGGAATCGTGTTCCCAGGCCCCACCTGCCCATCGGGCCGGTTTCTCCGGAGCGGCCGCAGGCCGCGCAGGCGGAGGCCCAGTGTTATGTGCAGTCGCGAACCCGACCGCTCAGCGGATTCACTCCAGGCGGTCCCCTTCAGAAGCCGGCTGCGTCCAACTTCGCCAGGTTGGCACGGATGGCATCGGCGTAGCTGGAATAGACCGCTGCGCGTGGCACAAGCACCTTGCGATACTTGGCAAGTCGTAGCTCGCGAGCATTCCAGATCTCGCGAGCACGAGGATGCTCGAAGAGAAACCCCGAGAAGTCTGCGAGTCCTACTT
>JBFYZE010000364.1:0-17804 GCA_041309665.1 Gemmatimonadales bacterium
GCGACGCTCCCCTGTCCGGTCGCAGCGGCCCTCGCCCTCGTGCTGGCGCCCCTGGCCTGCGAGCCGCCTGGCTCCGGGGGGCCGACCTCCGACGGGACCGCCGTCTGGTCGCTGGACACCGTCCCCGAGCTTGTCGTCCTCGACACCATCCTCGAGGCGGAGCCGATCCTCATGTACCCGGTGGGCGCCGCGCGGCTCTCCAACGAGAACGTCGTCGTGGCGGACCGATGGGCGAAGACGGTCGTGTACCTCGATCCCTCTGGAGGACTCGTCCGAAGCGTGGGCCGCGGCGGCGATGGCCCCGGGGAGTTCGGCTCCCCCTGGTGGGTCGGCCAGTGCGGCCCCGACTCGGTGTTCGTCTGGGATCTCGGGCGCCAAACGATGTCGGTGCGCGACAGCGCCGGCACCCTCGCCCGCGAGTATGTGCCGCCAAGGAACCCCACCTTCTTCCGGTGCACGCGCGGCGGGAGCTTCGCCGTGTTCGGCCAGCCCGTGGACGAGCCGCAGAGCCTGGGCGAGATCCTGGCGACGCGCGCGACCGCGCCCCTCCGCTTCGAGGACGCCTCGGGCGACAGCGTTGGAGCGGTGGGGAGTGTGCCCATGGCGGAGAACTCGATTCTCGGGAGGGTCACGCAGTACGTCATCGCCGATGACCGGCTCTACGTGGGAACGGCGGATTCGGCATCCCTGGACATCTACGGCCTCGACGGTGGCCGCCTCGGCACGATCCCGCTCCCCATCGAAGCGCGCCCGGCAACCGAGCGGAACGTGGAGGCGTGGCTGGACCGCCAGGCCGAGTTCTACCACGACCCCGGGCCGCGCGAGATGTACAAGCGGCTCATGCGCAGCCGCTCCGAGGTGCCCACGCACCTCCCCCTCTACACCGACCTGGCCGTGGACCCGGAGGGAGTCCTCTGGGTCGTGCTCTCGTCGCCCGGCGACGGCGACACCCGGTTCCTGGTGGTGGCCCCGGACGGGAAGCTCCTTGCCGAGCTGCGTCTGCCCACGGAGCTGAAGGTCTGGGAGGTGGGGCGCGATTACCTGCTGGGAGGGATCCACCATGGCACCGGAGTCCCCGGGATCGCGCTCTACCGGTTCAAACGCGGATCACCCTGAGGAGGGGCCGGATCGGGGGCGCCCCAGCGCCGCCGCCTCGTGCCGGTGGAAGCTCGCCACGAGCGCCACCCCCGCGAGGAGCGCGTTGGCGGCCCCGGCGGGGGAGAGCCCGATCTGCACCGGCGCGTCCCCCGGGGACGCCAGCGGGAACGACCAGATGGGGAGGAGGATGGAGAGGAGGAGGAGCGTGAGGTTCGACGCGCTCTCCAGCATCCCCACCCAGGGCGTGGCCATGGGCCGGGCCCTGCACAGCACGCCCAGGGCGAAGGCGGCGGCGTAGTACGCCAGCCGCCCGGACTCGGGGAGGATGGTGGCCACCCGCACGGGAAGCCCCAGCCCCAGGTCCAGCCCCGCGAAGATCGGGGTGGCCAGGAGGTACCCGGTGACCCACCGGGACAGGTCGTATCTCGCGGGCGCCATGAGCCTCGGACCCTAGGGCGTGCCGGGCCTGGGCGTGAGGTGGCCCCCGTCCGCCATGGTGAGCGCGCCCTCCAGGACCTCCTCGGAGTCCCCCCCCGCCCTCGGGCCCGCAGCCTGTTCGGCGTGGCGGAAGTGCTTCGCGAAGAAGGCCGACATGTCGTTGATGACCGAGTACATCACCGGCACGAGCACCAGCGTCAGGACCGTCGCGAAGGTGACACCCACGATCACGGCCACCGCGAGGGGCCCCCACATGGCCGCCTCCTCACCGCCATAGTACACGTCGGGGTTGAGCGCCGTGTACAGGCCGCGGAAGTCGAAGTTCAGCCCGAGACCCAGAGGGATCAGGCCCAGCGCGGCGGACCCTGCGGTGAGGAACACGGGCCGGAACCGCGTCCGGCCTGCCCGGATCAGCGCGTCGTCCAGCGCCAGCCCGTCCCGCTCCCGGAGCGTGTCGATGTAGTCGATGATGATGATTCCGTTCTTCACGATGATCCCGGCGAGGGAGATGACGCCCACCCCGGTCATGATGATCGAGAACTCCATCCGGAACAGCAGCAGGCCGATGAGCACGCCCACCGTGGACATGAGCACCGACGTCATGATGATGAAGGGCTTCACCAGCGAGTTGAACTGGCTGATGAGGATCAGCGCGATGAGCGCCAGCGCCGTGAGGAAGGCGCCACCCAGGAAGGCCTGGGCCTCGTCCTGGTCCTCCGACTGGCCGGTGTAGCGGATGGTGTAGCCGAGCGGCAGCGCCGCGTCGAAGTCCGTGAGCGTGGCCTGCACCTCGGCCAGCACGGCGTTGGAGTTCAGGCCCGCGGCCACGTCGGAGCTGATCGTGGCCATGCGCGTCTGGTCCTTTCGCTTGATGGCGCCGCTTCCCTCCTCCACGGACCACGATGCCACGGACACGAGCGGGATCTGGATGCCTCCGTCGGCCATCACGGTCAGGTCACGCAGCCCTTCCAGGTCTCTCCGGTAGGGCTCTGCCAGCCGGACGGTGATGTCGTACTCGTCGTTCCCGGTGCGGTACTTCGCGGCCTCGATGCCGTTGATCGCGCTCCGGATGGAGCCTCCCACCCTGGAGGTGTTCAGGTTGTAGAGCGCCGCCTGCTCCCGGTTCACGCGCACAGAGAGCTCGGGGCGGGCGTCGTCGAGGTCGCTCTCGAGCCCCACGAGCTTGCGGTAGACCGCAGCCGCCTCGAGCACGTCGATGAGCTGGTCGGAGAGCGCCTTCAGCTGCACGGGATCCTCGCCCACGATCTCGATGTTCACGGGCTTCCCCTGCGGCGCCCCCATGGCGGGCTTGTCCACGGTAACGGTGCCGCCTGCGACCTTCTTGCCGACCGACGTCTGCATCTCCGCGAGCGTCTCGAACGCGTCCCGCTTCCGATCCTTGAAATCCACGAGGCTGATCGAGACGCGCCCGGCCTCCGGGCCACCCGGCCCGGCCTCCATGAAGTTGCCTCCACCGCCCCCGCCCACGGTCGTCACGACGGACTCCCAGTCGTCCCGGCCCCCCACGTTCTGGAGATCGGCCTCGACCTGGCGAACCAGGGAATCCGTGAACGCGGCGCGGGTCCCCACCGGGGCTTTCAGATCCACCATCAGCTGCGACGGCGGCGTGTTCTCCGGGAAGAAGACCACGCCCTTCCCGAAGATGCCGTAGAGCACGAACGTGCCCGCGAACAGCGCAGCCGTCAGCGACAGCGATGCGAGGCGGTGCTGAAGCGCCCAGTGCAGCGCACGCTCGTACTCGTCGAGAATCCGGGGGAGCGTCTCGCTCTGGAAGCTGCTCGCCATTCGCGTCAGGACGTGCTTCTTCAACGCCCACAGGCCTACTGCCGTCGCCACGAGCAGCACGGCCGAGAGGGCGTTCTGACCCGCGACGATCAGGAGAACCAGCGCGCCGGCGCCCATGAGGCTCCACCGGGTCGCCGGCCTGAACGGCCTGGACGGGGTGCCGTCCAGCGTCATGAACATCGAGCACAGCACGGGAACGATCACCAGCGCCACGAACAGCGAGGCGGTGAGCGTGACGATCACGGTCAGAGGGAGGTACTTCATGAACTCCCCGACCACGCCGGGCCAGAACATGAGGGGAATGAACGCGGCGACGGTCGTGGCCGTGGACGAGATGACCGGGATGGCGACCTCGCCGGTGGCCTTCTTCGCGGCCAGCGTCCGGTCCCACCCCTGCTCCATGAACCGGTACATGTTCTCCACGACGACGATGGTGTCGTCCACCAACATCCCAAGCGCCAGGATGAGGCTGAACAGCACCACCATGTTCATGGACACGCCCATGACGTTCAGGACGATGAAGGTCAGGAACATGGTTGCGGGGATGGAGATCGCCACGAACACCGAGTTGGAGAACCCCAGGAAGAAGAGCAGCACCCCGACGATCAGGATCAGCCCCGCGAAGATGTGGTTCTGGAGGGCGGAGACCATGTGCCGGATCTCCTTGGACATATCGCCCGTGACGCTGACCTGGGTGGTGGGCGGGAACGCCGGGCCCATCTCGGCGAGCACCGCGCGCACACCGTCGGCCGTCTCGATGATGTTCTCCCCCGACCGCTTCACGATGTCGAGGGTGACGACCTCCTGCCCGTTCATGCGGGCGAAGCTCTCCCGCTCGGCGAAGCCGAAGTCCACCGTGGCGACGTCCCTCACGTACAGGGGGCGCCCGCCGCGGGTCTTGACGACCAGATCCTCGATGACGGACGGGTCCTGGAACTCACCGTCCACCCGGACCAGGTACTTCGAGTCACCCACGTCGATGGACCCGCCCGGGATGTTGACGTTCTCGCTCCGGATGGCGTCCACCACGTCGTTCAACGAGAGCCCGTAGAACTGGAGCTTGCCGAGGTCCACCTCGACCTTCACCTCGCGCTCGAGGCCGCCCCGCACGTCCGCCCGGAGCACCGAGGGAATCTGCTCGAAGCGCTCCTGCAGGTCCTCGCCCAGCTCCTTGAGGCGCACCAGGCCATACTCCCCGGCCAGGTTGACCTGCATGATGGGGACTTCGGAGAGGTTGAACTCCATGATCTGGGGGTCGAGCGCGTCGGCGGGCAGGTCGCCCCTCGCGAGGTCCACCTTCTCACGGACCTTCGCGAGCGCGTCGTCCAGCATCACGTCCGGCGTGAACGTGACCACGATGCTGGACACCCCCTCCACCGACGTGGACGAGAGCTCTTCCAGGTCGGAGATGGTGGAGATCTCGTCCTCGAGGACCCGGGTGATCTGGGTCTCCACGTCCTCCGGGGACACGCCGGGGTACACCGTGCTCACCGCGAGGATGGGGATGGCGATCTCGGGAAACGACTCCTTTGGGGTGTTCAGGTACGCGACGATGCCCATCACGGAGACGATCGCCAGCAGCACCAGCACGCTCGTGCGGTGCTCCACCGCGAAGCTCGTCGGCCCGAACTCCTTGTATCGCTCCAGCAGGGGAGCCCTGCCCTCGACGGGGGGCCGTGCCTTCCCGCCCTGTGCTCGCTGGTCCGTCATGATGCGCCGCCTCTCCCTTGTCCGAGGGGTGCCCCTACCGGGTCCCCACCACGTTCACGCGATCCCCGTCGGCCACCATCTTCTGGCCCACGACGATGAGCCGGTCGCCCAGCTGCAAGCCCCTCTCCACCACCACCAGATTCCGCTGGGCGGGACCGACCTCGATCGGGCGCACCTCGGCCACCGTCGCGCCGTCGCGCTCGGCCACCACGAACACCACGTACCCGTTCTCCACCCGCACCAGCGCGTCCTGGGGCACGACCATCGCCGCGTCCAGGCGCCGCCGGGTCACGGCCACGTTGCTCACCATGTCGGGTTTCACGATGCCTCGAGGGTTCGCCATCACGACCTCGATGGGGAAGGTCCGGTTCTGCGGATCCACCGTCGCGCCCACGTAGCGGATCACCGCGTCGAAGGTCTCCCCTGGAAACACGTCGAACGTCACGGCGGCGGCGGATCCCACGCGCACGTCCGCGGCGTACCGCTCGGGCACGCCGGCGACGATCTTGATCGGGTCGCGGTCCACGATGCGGGCGACGACAATGCCGGGGCCCACCATGCTCCCCACCTCGATGGTGCGGCTCTCCAGGACCCCGTCGAAGGGGGCGCTCACCGTGGTGCGGGCGAGGCGCTCCTCCAGGATGCGCAGGCTCGCCGCGGCCTGCTCGGCCGCGACCTTCGACTCGAGATAGGCGATCTCGGAGCCCACCTGACTCTCCTCCCACAGGCGCTTGCGTCGCTCCCAGACCTGGGACGCGAAATCCGCCTGGGCCCGGGCCTGCTCGACCTGCGCCGCCAGGATGGCATCGTCGATCTTGGCCAGCGGCTCGCCGGCGCTCACGCGCGACCCTTTCTCCTTGAGGATCTCGCGGATCACGCCACTCTCCTCGGCGGACACCTGGACGTCCCGATTCGCCATCGCGGTCCCGGTGAGGCTGACCTCGTCCACGAAGGGACTGGAAGCGATCTCGGTGACCTCCACGTTGATGATGCGGACCGCGGCCTCGCTGGCGGCGTCCGCCTCGGCGCCCCCGCAGCCGGTCAGGTTCACGGCCACCGCCAGGGCGAGTGCCGCCCCCGTCCACCGCACGTTCATCGTCGTCGTCTCCACTGTGCTGTCTCCCCTCAATCCTGGTATCCGATGCTCGCGACGGGCTCGACGTCCACGAGGGGCACCTGCCCCGTCGCCTGGTCGAGCTGGGCCCGCGCGATCAGGAAGTCGAAGACCGCCTGGGCGTAGTTGAACTCACTCTGGCGGAGCGCCACCTCGGCGTCCGTGAGCTCCAGCTGGCTGCTCAGACCCTCCCGGTACTGGGCGCTCGCGATCTCGTAGCCCCGTTGGGCCTGACCGACCGCCATCCTCTGGGCCCGGGCGCGTGCCAGGGCCTCGTCGGTCTGCTCCACCAGGTTGCGCACCTGCACCCGGGCCTGGTCCTCCACCAACCCACTCTGGGTCTCGGCCTGACGGAGCGCCGCACGCTTCTGCTCGATGCGGGCCACTCGTCCGAAGCCGCTGAAGATGGGCATGCTCACGCGGACGCCGACGTTGCGCGCGTAGGCCCGCTGTCCGTCGCCCCTGGCGAAGAAGTTCGGCGCGTTGTTGTCCTGGGCGCTGATGACGTAGTTCCCGAAGAAGCTGATCCGGGGGAGGGCCTGCACCTGCTCGAGGCGCATCTCGGTCTTGCGGAGCGATTCGGTGAGCGTGAGTTGGCGGAGGTCCGAGCGGAGCTCCTGCGCCATGCGCACGGCCTCGTCCACCGCCTCCATCCCCTCGCCGCGGAAGCCGGCGAAGGCCAGGACTTCGCGATTGGCCTCGTCGTTGGCCCCCAGGTCGTCCAGGTTCATCGTGGCCAGGGAGCCACGCACTTCGAGTCGCTGGTCGGCCGGGAGATCGAGCTCGAGGGCCAGCTGCCGCTGGGCCTGGAGAACCGCGTTCTCGGCCCTCTGGAGGTTGGGCTCAAGGTTGGCCAGGGCCACCTCGAGCCGGAGGACGTCGTAGTCCGACGCCAGCCCGGCCGAGTTGAGCGACCGGGTCTCCGCCAGCGATTGCCGCAAGCGCTCCACCGACTTCGTGATCAGGCGCATCTGCTCCTGCTGGAGCAGGAGCTGGTAGTAGGAGGCGCGCACCCGGGTCACCACGCCCTGGGTGAGCCCGCGCACCATCTCCTCCTGGAGGTTCTTGAAGCGGCCCGCCGCGCCGACCCCGAGGAACGCGGCGGCGGAGAAGAGCGGCTGCTCCAGGCTGATCGTGGAGTTCCACTGGTTGTCCGCGCCGAACTGGACGCCGATGTAGTCGTCGGGGCCCGCGTTGGGGTCGAAGATCCGCGCGGGGAGGAACGCCAGGGTGGGAGAGACGTTGCGGGTGTAGGACGCGTTGAAGTCCAGCGACGGGTAGACGCCGGACCAGGCTTCCTTGACCCGCTTGTTGGCCTCCTCGAGCGCGTAGCGGGCGGAGCGCACGTCCCGGTTCTGCCGGATGGCGGAGCGGACCGCCTGGTCCAGGGAGAGCGCGGCGCTCTCCTGGGCCCCGGCGGGCGCGAAGGTGGCGAACGCCGCGACCATCACCGCCGCGGAGGCGGCCATGGCCCTCGTCCAGGTCTTCCGGTCCCTCCGGAGAGGGGCGATCTCGATCCTCATCCTCGTTCCCGTCCCTTCCTCTAGCCGTGGGCCTCCACGGGGTGATCGGCGGCGTACTCCCCTCGCAGCATGTTCGCGAACTCCGGCGTGGACAGCCCCGTCATCATGGCGACTGCGGAGCGCAGGAACTCCCGTCGGAACGTGGCCTCGTCCATCCGGAGGTGTCCGATGTGGTAGAGCGAGACCAGCCCGTGGGCGTGCCCCCACATGGTCAGCGACAGCTCCATGGGGTCGCCGGCACTCAGGATCCCTGCGTCCTGGCACTCACGCACCCGGTCCACCCAGAACTGGTGGACCCCGCACCCCATCGCCTCGATGTCGTCGGGGAGACGGGGCATCCCCAGCTGCTCGGGCGAGATGAACAGGAGCTGGTACCAGCGCGGGTGCCTGAGGGCGAAGGCCAGGTAGCCCTCCCCGGCGCGGACCAGGCGCTCCCGGGGGGTTCCGCCCTCCAGGGCCCGGTAGAGGGATGCCGCGAACTCCCGGTATGCCGAGCGGACCACGTCGGCGAGGACGTGCTCGCGGTTCTCGTAGTGCCGGTAGAGCGCCGGCGCCGTGACCCCGAGGCGGCGGGCCAACTCCCGCATGGACACGCCCTCCAGCCCCTCCGACAGGTAGAGGTCACAGGCGCAGGCGAGGATCTTGTCACGCTGGTCGGACATGGGTGAACACTGTAAACAGAGACTTCACGAGGGTCAACGCCTGGGCCCCTACGGGACGGAACACCGTTTAGTTCCAGATGGTGCTTCCGCCCGAGGTGGGCGGCGCAGACGCGGCCCTGGGGACGCCGCGGTGCGGCCCGTGGGAAGAGGGCGGCCTCAGCGGACCGGGTGGAGCCGCACCAGAACGAGGGTGCACGCGACGATCACCGCCGCGCCCACCCAGGTCCACACGTCGGGCACCTCGGAGAAGAGTAGCCACCCCCACAGGGCGGCCAGCACGATCTGGAGGTACCCGATGGCCGACGCACGTCCGGCCCGCTCCAGGCGGAACCCCCAGGTGAGGCCCACCTGCCCCAGGTGGGTAGCGAGGCCGACGCACGCCAGGAGCCCCACCTGCGCGAGGGAGAGGGGCTCGAAGTCCCGGACCACGAGGGGCGTGGACAGGATCGTGCACACCACAGCGAAGTAGAAGACCACGAGCATGGGGGGCTCCGCCCGGAGCCGGCGCACCGTCACGTACGCGGAGGCGGAGAGGATGGCACCGCACAGCCCGATGAGGACGGGGAAGGCCGCCAGCGCCCCCGCGCCTCCGAAGAGGAACCCGGGCCGTGCCACCAGGACGACCCCCGCCAGGGAGGTCAGGACCAGCGCGGCCTCGCGTACGCCCAGGCGCTCGCGGAGCCAGAGGGCCGCGATGAACGCCGTGAACACCGGGTTGACGAAGTGGATGACGGTGGCGTCGGCCAGGGGCAGGTGGATGAGCGCGTAGTGGTAGCAGCTCAGCGACACGAAGCCCAGGACGCCCCGGAGGAGGAGGATGCGGGGCTCACGCCCGCGGAAGCTCGTCCCCTGCACTAGGAGCTGGGCACCCGCGAGGACCGCCACCGCCACCGAGCGCGCGAACACGATCTCGAAGAGGGGGATGGTGACGCCCGCGAGCTTGGCCAGCGCCGCCATGACGGAGAAGAAGAACGCCGCCGCCGCCATGGCCTGGAGCCCCGGCGGGACCAGCGTCAGCGGAGCGCCGATCCCTCCCCAGGGGATCTGGGGCCCGTCACCCGCCGCGCGCAACGCGCCCTCTCGCGGCATCACCTCCATCCGTGGAGGATGGCCGCGGCGCGCCAGAGCGGGTCGGCGGATTGCAGGACCTTGGCCCGGAGGCGGGGGGGGAGGTCCGGCCGCGCGTCGAGGAAGCGCCGCACCTCGTCGGCGGCCTCCGCTTCGGTGTGGCGGGCGAGCGTGGCGTCCAGCCAGCGCCCCGGGAAGAAGATGTCCCCGGTGCGCTGGATCTCCTCCACCATGTCCAGCGCCGGGCGCACGGCGGGGAGCGCCGACGGGGCGCGAATCGGGTGATGCAGGTTCTCGAGCCCCGAGAGCACCCAGGGCTCACGCTCCCGGTTGGCCGGGTCCCTGAGCGAATCGAAGAACGCCAGGCGCACCGCAGGATCGGCGTCCAGCGACGGGCGCACGAAGCGGAAGCGCGCCTCCCGGTCCGGATTGTCGATGCGCGCCTCCTGCTCGTCGAGGATCCCCAGCCAGCCCTCCACGCCACGGATGGCAAGGGCCGTCGCGAGCGCCGTCTGGTCCGCCTCGGCCAGCGGGATCCCGGGGACCGCCTCGGTGCCCCGCCAGAGACGCTCCATGCGCGCCACGCCGGCAGGCGTGAGGGCCGTTCCCCGCCAGGCCGCCAGGAACGCGGAGCGCGCCGTGCGCGGCCGGTCGCTGGTGACGCCCTCCCAGAGCACCCGCTCCACCTCCTGCGCGCGGCCGGCGCGCACGCTGTCCGGGAGGAGGCTCCACCACGCCGAGGTGAGGTACCCCAGCACCCTCCCCAGGGCCAGCTCATCCCGCTCGCGCGGGAGCGCCGCCAGCACGAGGTCCACGAAGCGCGCGGGCGGGAGCCGCTGCTCCAGGACCTGGTCCCAGAGCGTCACCCACGCCGCGCCCCGGGCCAGCCCCGTCTCCAACGCCGGGAGTGAGTCGGCGAGGTACGCCAAGCTCACCGTGTCCAGGAGGAAGAGACCGTACTCCACTCCCGAGCCGTTGGGGAGGACGTAGCGCACGTCCGCACCCCCCATGCCCCCCAGCCGGGCGGGCGCCTCGCCCAGCTCCACGGCCACCAGGGTATCGCCGGCCTCGCGGCCTACGCGCACCTGGAGGGCCTGGGGCCACACCCTTCCCCGCCCCGCGGGGTCGGCCTGGGTGATGACCGCGTCGGCGCCCTCCCGGGACACCGTCACCACGGGACGCCCGGGCTCCTCCACCCAGACGCGGCTCCACGCCGTGAGGTCCTCGGGGGAGAGGCGGTCGAGGACGGCCACCAGGTCGGGCCATGTGGCATTCCCGTAGGCATGGGCCGAGAGGTACTCGCGGATCCCGTCGCGGAGCGCGCCCTCGCCGACCCGCGCCTCGAGCTGCTTCATGACGACGGGCGCCTTCTGGTAGATGATGGCGCCGTAGAGCGTGCCCGCCTCCCTCAGGTTCTCCAGCGGCTGGCGGATCGGGTTCGCACCTTGGGTGCGGTCCACACCGTACGCCGCCGGGTGGTGCGCGGTGAGGAAGCGCAGCGCGTGGTCCACGCTCGGAAAGGACGGGTGGACGATCTTGGCCGCCATGAAGTTGGCGAAGACCTCCTTCGTCCAGACGTCGTCGAACCAGCTCATGGTGACCAGGTCGCCGAACCACATGTGGGCGGTCTCGTGGGCGATGACCGAGGCCCTGCCCAGGATCTCGTCCTGGGTGGCGCTCTCGTCCAGGATGAGCCCCGACGCGTTGTAGAAGATGGCCCCCGGGTGCTCCATGCCTCCGTACTGGAAGGAAGGGACGAGGACGAAGTCGAACTTCTCGAAGGGGTACGGGATCGCCGTGTACTCCTCGAGCCAGGCGAGCGCGTCGCCGTGGAGCCGGAAGACGGCGTCCCGGTTCCGCGCCACCTTCGCCGTGTCCGTCTCCCGGTGGTACATGCGCATGGCGCGGCCGTCCACCACCGACTCCTCCACCGAGAACGCGCCGGCGGCGAAGGCGAACAGGTAGGTGGGGAGGGGTTTGGAGGGGAGGAACTCGAGCGTGCGCCCCTCGGTTTCGTCGACCGCCGTCCCCGGCGCTCCGTTGGCCACCGCCTCCCACCCCGCCGGGACCCGCAGGCTCCACGCCACGGTGCCCTTGAGGTTGGGCTGGTCGAAGACCGGGAGGCTGAAGTGAGCCCGGTCCGGGACGAACAGGGAGTAGAGGAATCCGTCGTTCCTGTTGAGGGCGTCGTCCCCGGCGGTAAAGGCCACCTCGACCGAGTTGCGCCCCTCGGCCAGCGAGCCGGCGGGGATCACCAGGTGGTCCTCCACGGCGCTCCACGCCACCTCCACGCCGTTGGCCCGCACCGAGCGGACCCGCTCGCCGGGGCTCATGAAGTCCAGCACCAGGTCGAAGCCGTCGGGGTCGTGCCGGTCGAAGGCGATGGCGGCGCGCCCCTGGATCGGGTCGCCGCGCCCGGCCGGGATCTCGAGCTCGAAGCGGTACGAGAGATCCGAGAGCGTGCGGCGCCGGTGCTCGGCCAACGCCCAGGGAACGCCCAGCTCGACGGGTGGGGGCACGGGCCTGTCGCACGCCGGGAGGAGGGCGGAGAGGAGGGCGGCGACGGCGACGCGGCGGGGAAGCGGCATGGAGATCTCCTGGCGGACCGGAGGTGCGCCCCATCGGCCGGGGCACCGCAAACGTGCCTGGATCAGGGAGGCGCGTCCAGATAGAGCTCCAGCCTGAAGCTCGCCGGCCCCCGCACCCCCCAGGCGGCGTCGGCGTGGATGCGCCCGTCTGCGATGGCCACCCCCACCCCGGCGGACGCGATCACCCCGGAGAGCGCGAACGCGCCCGCCTCCCCGGCCCACGCCGCGTCGGAGAAGGCGCTCACCACTCCGAAGGGCCACTGGCGGGAGAGCCCCACGCGCCCCCGTGCGAAGGCCGGGCCGGAGAGCGCGTAGGGATCGAAGCCCCGGAGCGTCCCCGCGCCCCCCACGGCGAAGCGCCGCTGCGGGGGCGGAGCGCCCCAGCTCGAACCCCCGCCCGCCAGGATGTCCAGGCGCACCCGGGGGAAGAGCGGGAGGACCGCCCGGCCGCTGAGCGAGAGGGACCGGTACGCCCACGTCCCCCCGGCGACCCGGAGCGTCCCCTCCACGCCGCCCTGCGGCGCCGTGGGGTCGGCCCCCCACCAAGGGGAGAGGGTCATCGCCGCCCCGGCGTCCCACCCCTCCCTGGCGACCAGGTTGGGCCGGAAGCGCCAGCCTTCGTCGGCGGCGCGTGCCAGGGCGAAGTCCGTGGAGGCATCCACCCCCTCGTGCCGCTCGGCCCACGCGCGGAAGGTGAAGCCCCGGCGGCGAGCCGACGGCGGGGTCCACTCGACGGAGACGCCGCTCCGCCGGTAGTAGTCTCCGTCGTCGCGACCGGCGGCCAGCGCCGTCAGGGAGTTCGCGAGGCCGAGGTGGCGAGCGCCCTCCTCCACCGCCGCCAGCTCTCGGTGGGCGCTCAGGGTGAGTCGCCGGGCCAGCGTTTCGCGGGAGAGGTCGAGCCGGACGTTGGCCACCCGGTCGGCGCTTCCCAGGCGCACGGTGGCAGCCACCGTAACGGGCCCTGCCGGCGTCCGTGGGTACGCCTGGGCGCGGGCGCCCACCGAGAGCCCCTCTACACGGTTGTACCGGAGGAGGTCGGTGCGCTGCCATCCCCAACGGAACCAGCGCGGGGTGGGCGCCCCCGGGGGCTCGAGGCTCTGTTCCTGCGCCGCGAGGGCAGGCGGCGCGGCGAGGCACACGAGGAGCCCCGCCGCGCCGAACACGGCCCCGCTCCGTCGTCGTCTCGTCGGACCCATGGGTGTTCCCCCAGTCGCCGTCGCGTACGCGTCACCCTTCGAGCGTCCCGCCAAGCTCTCGGGAGGCGCCCTCCGCGTCCAGCCCGGCCAGTAGTGTGGAGCCGCCCGGGGTTCCGCTACCTTCCTCCCCGAACCTGCCCGAATGGCGCCCGACCATGCCGACCACCGCCCGCCCTCCCTTCCACCCCCGACCCTTCCGCATCGCGCGGTGGGCGAAGGACCCCCACCCCCAGAACCAGCTGGCACGCTTCCTCCCCTCGGGGCGGGGCCCGGCGATGGTGCGGGAGCGGGGGGAACTCCCCGACGGGGACTTCCTGGACCTGGACCTGGGGCCCGACCCGGGGCCCAGCGCACCCCTGGCGCTCCTCCTCCACGGCCTGGAGGGTGGCTCCGCCAGGCGCTATGTCATCAGCGTGTGCGGGGAGCTCCTGGCCCGGGGCATCCGACCGGTGGCCATGAACTTCCGCGGGTGCAGCGGGGAGGTGAACCGCCTCCCCCGCCTCTACCACTCCGGCGAGACCTCGGACGCGGGCTGGGTCCTGGCGCGGCTCCGCCGCTCCTTCCCCGGCCGGCGCCTCGGCGCGCTCGGGTTCTCCCTGGGGGGCAATGTGCTCCTCAAGCTCCTGGGCGAACGGGAAGACGGAGGCGCCGGCCTCCTGGACGCCGCCGTGGCCTTCTCCGCGCCCATGGAACTGGGTGCCGGGTGCGACCTCCTGGACCGCTCGGCCATGGGGCGCGCCTACACCCGGTTCTTCCTCCGCTCCCTCAAGCGCAAGGTGCGCGCCAAGGCGCCCCTCCTTCAGGGGGTCGTCGACCTGGAAGCCGTACTGGCCTCGCGCACGCTCCGGGAGTTCGACGACGCCGCTACCGCCCGCATCCACGGCTTCCGCGACGCCTCCGAGTACTACCGCCTGTGCAGCGGTGCGGCGTTCGTGGCCGGGATCCGCGTCCCCACGCTCGTGCTCCACGCGCTGGACGACCCCTTCCTCCCTCCCGCCGCGTTCCCGACAGCGGCGCTGGAAGCCAACCCCGCCATCACGGCGGTGGTGCACCCTCTCGGGGGGCACGTGGGGTTCCTGGAAGGTCCTCCGTGGGCGCCGCGGCACTGGGGCGACGAGGAGGGAGCGCGCTTCCTGGCGGAGACGCTGGGAGCGACCAGCTAGGCGCCATCCCCGCAGTCGCCGGGCCCGGCTGCCGCCGCGTCCCGGAAGAACGCGAAGCCGTGCCAGCTCTGCCGCGCGGCTCGCTCGAGCCCCTCACCGCGGAGCGCTCCGAGAGCGATGAGGGACGTGTCGAAGACCCGGGTGCCGGGGCCGACCGCGCCTGCCTCCGCCAGCGCCTTGAACTCCCGGCGCGTCACGCGGCGGATCTCCGAGTCCGCCCGGTACCAGACCGGGGCGCGGTCCACGAGCGTCACGCCCAGCGCCTCACCGAGCACCTCCAGCCGGTTCACGAGCGCGTCGATGGAGCACCCCGACGGCTTCGACGCATCTTCGTCCACGCCCACGAGAAGGAACCACCCCTCCACCAGCTCCCGCGCCGCGCGGAGGGGTGCGCCGTGGGCCGCCCATCCGTCCAGGAAGGCGTCAACCTCGGCCAGGAGGCCTCGCTCCTCGTCCTCGGAGAGCCGGCGCGCGGCCGGGAAGACCCACACGCGACCGTGGTCCGGGAGCTCCGGAAACTCGATCCTCGGCATTCTTCTAGGGCGCCGCGGGGCGGGGACCGCCCGCCGGAGGCACCTTCGGAGCCTGGGAGTCGAGGAGCACCGCGACCCACTGCAGGTCCTTCGTGTTCTCCATCCAGATCTTCACCATGTTCGTCAGAGGCACGGAGAGAAGCGCCCCGATCGGACCCCACGCCCACCCCCAGAAGAGCAGCGACAGCACCACCACCACCGTGGAGAGGCCGAGCCGGTGCCCCTGGAGCTGGGGCTCCAGGATGTTGCCGAGGATCATGTTCACCGTCAGGTACCCCGCCGCGACCGCAAGCGCGTGTCCGGGGAGACCATAGATCACCAGGCTCAGGAGGACGGCCGGCACCGCCGCGAGGATGGACCCGACGGTGGGCACGAAGTTCAGGATGAACGCCGTCAGCCCGAGGAGCACCGGGAAGTCCAGGTCCAGGAACCAGCACCAGATCCCGAGGAGAAGCCCGGTGGCGGCGGAGATCGCGGTCTTGATGCGAAGGTAGCTCTGGACCTGTTCGACCACCCGGGTGGCGCGCTCGTTCATGGGCGCCACCCCTCCCCGCAGGAAGCGGATCTTGTCCGGGAAGATCGTCGCCTCGCTGAGCATGAAGCTCATGACGATGAACACGAGCACGGTGGTGGAGGCGAACTGGACCGAGTACCCCACCGCGCGGCGGGCCAGGTCCACGATGAACGCCGGGTTCACCAGGGCCGGTCCCCCACCGTCGGCGATCACGAGCCCGGTGCGGGCCTCCAGCGTCTGGATCAGGATGACCTGGAGGGCGTTGAGGCTCTCCGCGTACTCGGGAATCCGCTCCTGGAACTGGACCACCGACCCCGCGGCCAGGAGCAGGAGAAGCCCGAACACCCCGACGTTGAGGAGGATGCTGACGGTGAGCGCGAGCCAACCGGGTACGCGATGCCGCCCCAGGAAGGTCATCACCGGAAGGCTCAGGATGGCCAGGAAGAGCGCCATCGCCGACGGGACCAGCACGGGCGCCGCGAACTTCACGCCGTACACGACGACCATGAGGGAGGCGAGCAGGAAGATGAACCGGGCGCCCGGGTTCTTGTCGGTGCGGTCGAAGATCATGGAGGGCGGGTCGGCGGAGTCGCGGAGTGGATCGGCAGCGCGCGCGAGGCGGCGTCGGGCACGAGATGTGCGGCGCGCCCAAGAGTACCCACGCGAGCCGGGATGTGCCATGGCCTCCCCGCCCCGCCTGGGGCCATGTTAGGAGCATGGACGGAGCGCCCACCCCCTTCCCCATCCCCGACTCCGACGAGGAGCTCCTGGGCCAGTGCCGCGTGGAGACCTTCCGCGCCGGGGGGCCCGGAGGCCAACACCAGAACATGACGGAGAGCGGAGTGCGCCTCGTCCACCTCTCCACGGGGGTGCGGGCGGTGGCACGGGAGGAGCGGAGCCAGCACCGGAACCGGGAGGTCGCCCTGGCGCGGCTCAGGGCCCGCCTGGAGGCGCGCAACCACCGCCCCGAGCCCCGTGTGCCGACACGGGTACCCAAGTCGGAGAAGCGCCGCCGCCTGGAGGCCAAGCGCCGCAAGGGCCAGACCAAGCGACTGCGGCGCCCCCCGGAGGGCGAGGACGGCTGAGCACCCCGCAATGGGCCCGGTGGGGTTCGAACCCACGACCGATGGATTATGAGTCCACTGCTCTGACCGGCTGAGCTACGGGCCCTTCGGCCTGAAAATACACCTCCCGCCCCGCGGGGGCGCAACGCCGTAGGGCAACCTCGGGGCCGGCCGACGCCGCTATGGACCTGGGCGGCGCGACCACTACCTTCATCCCAACGACCATACCGCCTGCCCGCCACTATGGCCGGCCCCCTGGGAGATGCTGCATGAGAGTGCTGGTGGTGGGCGCCGGCGAGGTGGGCTTCCACCTGGCCCGGCGCCTGTCCGAGGAGAACCAGGACGTTGTGCTCATCGAAGGCGACCCCGAGCGGGCCGACTTCGCCGCGAAGCAGCTCGACGTCATGACCGTGACGGGGAACGGCGCCTCCCTCTCCGTGCTGGAGAGCGCAGGGGTCGACGGGGCCCGCATGCTCATGGCCGTGACCAGCAGGGACGAGGTGAACCTCGTCGCCTGCATGGCCGCCAAGCGCCTGGGGGTCCAGTTCGCCATTGCCCGGATCTCCAGCCCCGAGTACTACGAGCGGGGCAGTGTGCTCTCCCGGGAGCAGATGGGGATCGATCTCATGATCAACCCCGAGCGCGAGTGCGCCTGGGAGACCTTCCAGCTCCTGCAGAGTGCAGCGGCCACGGACGTTGCCCATTTCGCCGGGGGGCGGGTTCAACTCATCGGGCTCCAGGTCCGGGAGGGCGCGCCGGTGGCGGGGCGGACCCTGAGCGAGATGGCGAGGACCCAGGGGGAGAACCGTTACGTCACGGCGGCGGTGGTGCGGGACGGCGTCACCATGATCCCCCGGGGCGACACCCGCATCGAGGCGGGTGACCGCCTCTACGTGCTCGCCCCCACCGCCCAGGTGCAGGGGATCCCCCCCCTGGCGGGGTACGACCGCTTCCGCCTGAGCCGGGTCATGATCGCCGGCGGGAGCGCGGAGGGGGAGTTCCTCGCCGGGGTGCTGGAGGAGCACGGCGTGGAGACCACCATCCTGGACCGGGACCGCCGACGGTGCGTGGAGCTGGCCGAGCACCTCCCCAGGGCGCTCGTCCTGCACGGCGACGCCACCGACCTGGAGCTCCTGGAGATGGAGGGGGTGAGCGGGATCGACGGGTTCGTCGCTGCCACCGGCCACGACGAGACCAACGTCCTGTCCAGCCTCGTGGCCAAGTCCGCCGGGGCGCGGAAGGTGGTTAGCCTCGTGCACAAGTTCGAGTACTTGCGCCTGGTCCCCCGGGTCGGCGTGGACGCCACCGTGTCCCCGCGCATGTCCGC
>JBFYZE010000365.1:0-13895 GCA_041309665.1 Gemmatimonadales bacterium
GGAGCGCGCTGGACCGCATCATCAACGCCGGCGGGTACATCTCGGTGCGCACGGGGAGCGCGCAGGACGCCAACGCCATCCCCATCCGCAAGCAGGACGCCGACCGGGCCATGGACGCCGCCGCGTGCATCGGGTGCGGGGCCTGCGTGGCCGCTTGCCCCAACGCCTCGGCCATGCTATTCACGGCCGCGAAGGTCAGCCATCTGGGGCTCCTCCCCCAGGGACAGCCCGAACGTTACACGCGCGTGGTGGACATGATCGCCCAGCACGACCGCGAGGGCTTCGGGACCTGCACCAACCACGGAGCTTGCCAGGAGGCGTGCCCCAAGGGCATCAGCGTGGACTTCATCGCGCGGCTCAACCGCGACCTGCTCGTGGCCAGCTGGAAGGCCGCCGAGCCCGAGGCGGCGCGCGCGGGCGGGGACGGATAGCACATGGTGGAATCCGCGATGGGCGGTGACGTTCCCTTCCTGTTCCTGACCGGGACCACCGATATGGCCGGGACGGCGACGCCCGAGGACCTCGGAGAGGAGGAGCGCCTGCTGGCGCGGGCGGTGGAGGACTTTGCCGAGCGGGAGGTCCGTCCGCACATGGCCCGACTCCTGGCCCGGGACCCGGAGGTCACCCGGACGCTCTTCCGCAAGGCGGCGGATCTCGGGCTCTTCAGGGCCGAGGTCCCCGAGGCGGACGGCGGTCTCGGCCTGTGTGTCCTCGCGGTCACGAGCATGCTCTCCAGCCGCGCCCAACTCGGCCCGCTGGACACCATGATCGCCATCCACCAGGGTGTGGGCACGCTCCCGCTGGCGTACTTCGGGACCAGCGAGCAGAAGGCCAGGTACCTGGGTGGTTGCATGGACGGGACCCGGGTGGCGGCCTTCGCGCTCACCGAGCCCAGCAGCGGCTCCGACGCGATGAGCATACGGACCAGGGCCGTGCTGGACGCCTCGGGGGGGCACTACGTGCTCAACGGGGCGAAGCAGTGGGTCACCAACGCCGGCTGGGCCGACCTCTTCGTCCTGTTCGCCAAGGTGGACGGGCAGCGGTTCACGGCGTTCATCGTGGATCGGGACACCCCGGGCCTCATCGTCACCGAGCCGAAGAAGCTGTTGGGGCTGCATGGTGCATCGGTATGCGCCCTCTCCCTGGACGACGTCCGAGTGCCCGTCGAGAACGTGCTGGGCGAGGTGGGGAAGGGATACAAGGTCGCCTTCTGCACGCTCAACATGGGACGGCTCAAGCTCGCCGCCGGCGCGGCCACGGGCGCGAAGCTCGCCCTCGAGGCCGCCAGCCGGCACGCCGCGCAGCGCATCCAGTTCGGCGTCCCCATCGCGCGCTTCGGACTCGTCCAGCGCAAGCTGGCGGACACGGCCACGCGGGCGTACGCCGCCGAGTCGGTGGCGTACCGGACCGCAGGGCTCGTGGACGACGCCCTCGGGGAGCTCGGGTCCAGGGGGGACGTCACCTCCGACGCCCGCCTCGATGCCCTCGCCCAGCTGTCGGCGGAGTGCGCCCTGGCCAAGGTGTACGCCTCCGAGGCCTACCATGCCGCGGCCGACGAGGCCGTCCAGGTCCTCGGGGGCGACGGCTACAGTGACGAGCATCCCGTGTCCCGCATGTACCGGGATTCACGGGTCACGCGGATCTGGGAGGGGACCAACGAGATCTGCCGGCTCCACGCCCAGCGCACCGTGGTCAAGACGCTCGCGGGCGGAGGGCCGGAGTTGCGGGCCCTCCCCGGCTGTACGGTGGTGCTGGAACAGCTCGACGCGGCCCGGCAGCGCCGAGCCCGGAGCGGGATCCACGGGAAGGCGGCCGACGACCTGGAGGCCGTGGACGGCCTGAAGCAGGCCTATTTCACGCTCCTGGAAGACGTCCTGGCCACGGCCGGGACGGAGAAGCTCAAGGGTCCCGACCAGCAGGCCCTCCTCGGGTCCCTCGCCGACGTCGCCATGGAGGCATTCGTCGCGGAGAGCGTGGCCCTGCGCGTGGCGAAGCTGGAGGGCCGGGGCACCCCGGAGTCCGGCGAGGTGCGCGCCGACCTGCTGGCCCTCATGCTGGATCGCGCGTCGGAACGCATCCACTCCGAGGCGAGGGGGATCCTGGCGGAGATCCGGCCGGGAAAGGAGGGCGCTCGCCACCTGGCCGGGTTGGATGCGCTCCTGCCCGAGCCCCGCGCCCTCATCGAGACCCGGGCCCGCGTGGCGGGGTGGCTCGTGGCCCGTGGCGGACTCCTTCCCGGCGAGGCGCCCTGAGGACGCCCCGGACCCTAGCCCACTGGAGAAGACCATGTCCCTTCCTGCGCGTCACGCGCTTCCCATCGCCGTGGCCCTGGCCGCCTGCACCGCGTGCGCGGGTGCGCCGAAGTACTCGCCGGCCAATCCGGCCCCCTGGGATCCAGAGTCCGTCACCTTCGCGGACACCCTGGGGGTGGATCTCTCCGCCATGGAGAGGACACCGGTGGGGCTCTACCTGGAGGACCTGACGCAGGGCGAGGGCGCCACGGCGCGCGGCAACAGCCTGGTGAGCCTGCACTACATAGGGTACCTCCCTGACGGGACCATCTTCGACGCCAGCGTGGGAGGTGAGCCGTTCCAGTTCAGGCTCGGGGCGAACGAGGTGATCCGCGGTTGGAACCTGGGGGTTCCGGGGATGAGGGTGGGGGGGATACGGCGTCTGGTCATCCGGCCGGACCTGGCGTACCGGGGCAGGGGCGTGGGCAGCGTCCCGCCCAACACGACCCTCGTCTTCGACATGAAGCTCCTGGACGTGCGCTGACCTGTGCGCGGCCGGCGGGGGTGGACGAACGCGCCGGGCCTGGCGACCGTATTCCACCGCCTCCGCCACCCCGGGAACCAGGAGCCCTCCGACCCATGAGATCTCGAAACCGCCGGATCCACCTGGTTGCGCCCCTGTTGGTGGGACTCCTGCTCGCCGGGTGCGGCGACGACATCACCTTCCCGCCCGAGTTCGACGACAGCCTCGGCATCGACCTGGCGACGATGACGAAGACCGCGTCGGGGCTCTACTACCGGGACTTGGTGATGGGCACGGGTCAGACGGCCAAGGCCGGTGACCGGGTCACCGTGGCCTACACCCTCTGGCTGCCGAACGGGCAGCGCCTTGAGTCGGGGACCTACCCGTTCACCCTGGGCGTCCGGGAGGCCATCCCCGGCTTCGACGAGGGGGTCATGGGGATGGCGGTGGGGGGCAAGAGGAAGCTGGTGGTCCACCCCGATCTGGGGTACGGGGCGCAGGGGCAGGGTGGGATCGGCCCCAATCAGACGCTCGTCTTCGAGGTGGAGCTCCAGAAGATCGGCTAGCAGGTCTCTGAGATCAGCGCCCGCCGGCGTCGCGCTCCGCTCGGTGCACCCCCTACAGCTTGGGCAGCGTCACGCCCACCTGCTTCATGTACTTCCCCTTCCGGTCGGCGTAGGCGGTCTCGGGCTCCTCGTCCCCCTCCAGGAAGAGGAGTTGGGCGATCCCCTCCCCCCCGTAGATCTTCGCCGGGAGGGGGGTGGTGTTGGAGATCTCCAGGGTCAGGTGCCCCTCCCAGGTGGGCTCCAGCGGCGTCACGTTCACGATGATCCCGCACCGCGCGTACGTGGACTTCCCCAGGCAGATCACGAGCACGTCCCGGGGGATGCGGAAGTACTCCACGGTCCGGGCCAGGGCGAACGAGTTCGGGGGGATGATGCAGTGGTCCTCGTTGATGTCCACGAAGGACCGATCGTCGAAGTCCTTGGGGTCCACCACCACGTGGTGCACGTTGGTGAACACCTTGAACTCCGGCGCCACACGGATGTCGTACCCGTAGGAGGACAGCCCGTACGAGACCACACCCTCCCGGACCTGGCCGGCCTCGAAGGGCTCGATCATGCCGTGCTCCAGTGCCATCCGCCTGATCCACTTGTCGCACTTGATGGGCATGTCCGAGGCTCTGTCGAAGGGGTGGAAAGCCCGAAAAACGCTCTCCCAGAAGGACGCTCCCGGGGGCGGCGGACCCCAAAGATAGAGCCCCTTCCCGGGGTGGTGCAAACCCCAGGAATGGGGGCGAAAAATCGCGAAAAGTCTGCTTGACACCTCTCGCCGGGTCCGGGTACCTTTGCTGCTCGTAACGAGAACGTTTTCACAAACCCGGGCGGCGCCATGTCGGGAGCCTACCTCCCCGTATTGCTGCTTTTCGGGGTCTCGCTGGCCATGGCGGTCGGGATGGTGGTGCTCACCCACGTCCTGAACCCGCGCCGGCCGACGGCCCAGAAGGAGATGCCCTACGAATCGGGCATGATCCCACTGGGCGACACGCGGGCCCGCTTCTCCGTCAAGTTCTACATGGTGGCGATCAGCTTCATCGTCTTCGACCTGGAGACGATCTTCCTGATCCCCTGGGCGGTGCAGATGCGGACGCTCGGCTGGAGCGCGTTCCTGGCCGTCCTGCTCTTCGTCGTCGTCCTGGCCGTCGGGCTCGTGTACGAGTGGAAGAAGGGAGGACTCGAGTGGGAGTGAACCTGCCCGGTGCGGGAGCGGGCGCGGGCTCGGGCGGCCTCTTCGGGCCGGGGAGCCCCACCTTCCTCACCACCAAGATCGACTTCGTGGTCAACTGGGCCCGACGCGAATCCATGTGGCCCATGCCCTTCGGGACCGCGTGCTGCGCCATCGAGATGATGGCGGCCTTCGCGTCCGACTTCGACCTGTCCCGCTTCGGCATGGAGCGCATGTCGTTCAGCCCGCGCCAGGCCGACGTGCTCATCTGCGCGGGGCGTGTGCCGTACAAGCTGGCCCCGGTCCTGCGCCGCATCTGGGACCAGATGCCCCAGCCCAAGTGGTGCGTGTCCATGGGTGCGTGCGCCTCGACGGGCGGGGTTTTCGACGTCTACTCCATGGTGCAGGGCATCGACACCATCGTCCCGGTGGACGTCTACGTCCCGGGGTGTCCGCCCCGCCCCGAGGGTCTCATCTACGCCCTGATGATGATCCAGGAGAAGGTCCGACAGGAGTCGCTGTCGCAGCACTACGAGCTCCGCGCGGAGGATCCCGCCCGGGTGGCGAGCCCCCGTGCCTCCGCAGCGGAGGTCGTGGCGCTCAGCGGTCCCTTCGGCAACTCGACGCAGCAGAACCAGCTGGTCGGCGGCGTGGAGGTCAAGACGGCCCCACGCTCCGACGACCCGACCCCCTGAGGCCATGAGCCAGCAAGCCAAGAGTGGCCTGGACGCCATCGACGAGGGGCCCGTCCCCTCGGACGCGGCAGGCCCGACGGCGGCAGGCGCGCCTGCCGACCCTGCCGGCCACCCCTCGGTGGCCGCCCTCATCGCCCGCTTCGGGCCGGTGATCGTCCATCACGAGGTGTCGGCCGGGGACCAGCACGTGGTCCACCTGGAGCCGGAGCGCAACCTGGAGATCCTCGGATGGCTCCGGGACGACCCTGGCCAGCGCTACGACCTCCTCGTCGACGTGACCGCGGTGGACCTGGGCGGTGGGCGACCCCTCCAGGTCGTGTATCAGCTCTGGTCCATCCCCCTTCGGCGCGGGCTCCGGGTGAAGTGCCTCCTCGCCCTGGACGCCCTCGAGGTTGACTCGGTGGCGGGTCTGTGGAGCTCGGCCAATTGGCTCGAGCGGGAGGTCTACGACATGTTCGGCGTGACCTTCCGGGGCCATCCGGACCTGCGCCGGATCCTCATGCCCATGGACTACGCCGAGGGCCATCCCCTGCGGAAGGACTTCCCGCTGCGGGGCCGATTCAGCCGGGCGGAGCAGACACGCCGCGCGCTGGCCCAGGACCTGGAGAAGTCCTACACGCCGCATGACATCGAGATCGGGCGTGAGCCCCAGCAGGTGACGCTCCCCGCCGCTCCCGCGCCCAAGGGCCCGGGGGCCGAGTCCTGAGACGACGCCATGGCGCAGAAGACCGTCGAATTCACGGTGAGCCGCAACGCCGAGATGGGCGTGGACGGCCTGCCGACCCCGAGCCCCCTGGAGCCCTTCGACCTGCCGGAGCCCGCGTTCGCCGGCGAGCATATGCTGGTCAACTTCGGGCCCCAGCATCCCGCGACCCACGGCGTGCTCCGGCTCGTGTGCGAGCTGGACGGCGAGACGGTGGTGGACGTCACGCCCCACATCGGCTACCTGCACTCGTCCTTCGAGAAGCTGGGAGAGTATCGGACCTGGAACCAGATCGTCCCCCTCACCGACCGCATGGACTACCTGGCGCCCCTGATCTACAACTGCGCCTACGTCATGTCGGTGGAGAAGCTGGCGGGGATCGAGGTGACCGAGCGGTGCAAGGTCGTGCGCGTCATCCTCATGGAGCTGGACCGCATCTTCGGCCACCTGCTCTGGCTCGGCACCACCGCCATCGACGTGGGGGCCTTCACCCCGTTCCTGTACACCTTCCACGACCGCGAGCGCATCTACAAGCTGCACGAGCGCTATACCGGGGCCAGGATCACGACGTCGGCCACGCGGGTGGGCGGCATGATGGCCGACCTCCCCGAGGGGTGGATCGAGGAGCTCAATCACTTCCTCGACACCTTCCCGGCCACCTTGGTCGAGGTGCACCGCCTCCTCACCGGAAACGGGATCCTCATCGGCAGGACCCAGGGGATCGGTGCCATCGGCGCCGAGGACGCGGTGAACTGCGGGTTCACCGGCCCCAACCTGCGCGCGTCCGGCGTGGCGTACGACGTCCGCAAGGACAACCCGTACTACGACTACGACACGTACGATTTCGACGTGCCGGTGGGGGAGCACGGGGACTGCTACGACCGGTACCTCGTGCGCATGGAGGAGATGGAGCAGAGCGTGCGCATCCTCCGCCAGGCCATCGCCCGCCTGCCCGGCGGCCCCATCGACGTCCAGGATCCCAACATCTCGCTGCCCTCCAAGACCGACGCCATGTCGGACATGGAGAGCATGATCCACCACTTCAAGCTCATCACCGAGGGGATCAAGGTCGCGCCAGGGGACTGCTACTTCCCCGTGGAGGCCTCCAAGGGCGAGTTGGGCATGTACGTGGTGAGCGACGGCGGCAGCAAGCCGGTGCGATGGAGGGTGCGTCCGCCGTCCTTCGTCAACATCTCCGTGCTCCCCAGGCTCACCCGGGGACACCTGGTAGCGGACCTGATCATGATCAACGCCAGCCTGGACATCGTCCTCGGGGAGATCGACCGATGAGCGACGTCCCCTTCAAGAACCCCGGATGGGCCGGGAACACCGGCGAGTTCGACCTCACCGAAGCCCAGGTCCGGGGTGACGATTTCGTGGGCGAGCGGCCCCGGGCCGGGGGACACCCGTCCGGGGCCTCGACCTATCCGTACATGCTCGCCGAGAAGCACCCGGACGCGAAGCTCTTCGAGGGTGACTATCGGACCCGGTTCGAGAAGATCCTGACCCGGTACCCCAACAAGCAGGGCGCCCTCCTGCCCACCCTGGGCCTGGCCCAGGAGATCCGTGGACACGTGAGCCCCGAGACCATGGACGAGGTCGCGGGCCTCCTGGGGCTCTCCCCGGCCTACGTCCGGGGCGTGGCCACCTTCTACACCATGTACAACAAGCGGCCGGTGGGCCGCTGGCTCGTCCAGGTCTGCACGAACGTCTCCTGCAACCTCTGCGGCGGCGACGACGTCATGGAGGCGTTCCTCCGCTACACCGACACGGAACCCGGAGAGACCTCCGAGGACGGCGAGTTCACCGTCATCGAGGCCGAGTGCCTCGCGGGGTGCGGCTTCCCGACGTGCGTGCAGATCAACTCGCGCTACTACGAGAACGTGACTCCCGCCGACGTGCCCGGGATCATCGAGCACCTGAAGGCGGAACGAGCCGGCTCGGCCGGCTAGACGGAGCGAAGGGATGGCGTACCCGTACGTTTCAGACCGAGAGGTCCGGCTGCTCAGCAGGAGCTTCGGCGACCCCAAGGGCCGCCGTCTCGACACCTATGTCGAGCGGGGAGGCTACAAGGCGCTGAAGAAGGCGATCGACATGGGGCCCGACGCGGTCATCGACGAGGTGAAGGCCTCGGGCCTCCGGGGCCGGGGTGGCGCCGGCTTCCCGGCAGGCGTGAAGTGGTCGTTCATGCCCAAGGAGCCCACCCGGCCGCACTATCTCCTGTGCAACGCCGACGAGTCCGAGCCAGGCACGTTCAAGGACCGCGAGCTGATCCGATGGGACCCGCACCAGCTCATCGAAGGTGTGCTCATCGCGGCGTACGCCGTCCGTGCGAAGCAGGCGTACATCTACTGCCGGGGCGAGTTCTTCGAGACCACGCAGGTCCTGGCCAGGGCCCTGGAGGACGCCTATGCCGGCGGTTACGTGGGCAAGGACATCCTCGGCTCGGGCGTGGATATCGACGTCACAGTGCACCTGGGCGGGGGAGCGTACATCTGCGGCGAGGAGACCGCCCTGATGAACTCCCTCGAGGGACGCCGCGGCCAGCCCAGGGTGAAGCCGCCCTTCCCGGCGGCGGTGGGCGCCTTCGGCATGCCCACCACCGTCAACAACGTCGAGACGCTTTCCGCCGTGCCGCACATCGTGGTCAACGGCGGGTCGTGGTACCGCCAGTGGGGCACGGAGAAGAGCACCGGGACCAAGCTCTTCTGCGTCAGCGGGCACGTGAACAAGCCCGGCAACTACGAGTTGCCGCTGGGCTTCCCGCTCATGGACCTCATCGAGGACGTGTGCGGGGGAATGAAGAACGGGAAGGCGCTCAAGGCGGTCATCCCGGGGGGCTCGTCGGTGCCCATCCTCACGGCGGCCGAGTGCAAGGGCGTGAACCTGGACTACGAGAGCGTCCAGGCTGCCGGCTCGATGCTGGGGTGTGCCTCGGTGATCATCATGGACCAGGACACGCACATCGTGAAGCAGGTGCGGCGCATGGTGGACTTCTACGCCCATGAATCCTGCGGACAGTGCACGCCCTGTCGCGAGGGGACTGCCTGGCTGGCCAAGGTCCTGCGGCGCATCGAGGACGGCAAGGGCACCGAGGCGGATCTGGACACGCTCCTGGGGATGAGCCGGCAGATGACCGGCACCACCATCTGCGTGCTCTCCGACTCGGCGGCCGCTCCCGTGGTCTCCTCCATCCAGAAGTTCAAGGACGAGTACCTGGCACTCATCCGGCGCGGCGAACGCGCCGGCGTGGCCTGAGAGGAATGAGGTCCGCGCATGGCTGACACCCCCAGCACCGTCTCCCTGACCATCGATGGCTGTTCCGTCACCGTGCCCAGGGGGACGACCCTCCTGAAGGCAGCGAAAGAGGCCGGTCAGGACATCCCGCACTACTGCTACCACGAAGGGCTGTCCTCGCCGGCCATGTGCCGGCTCTGCCTGGTGGAGGTGGAGGGGGCGCCCAAGCCGATGCCCTCGTGTGTCACGCAGGCGATGAACGGCCAGGTGGTGAAGACCCAGTCTCCCCTCGCGCTGGACATGCGCACGGGCGTGCTGGAGTTCTACGCGCTGAACCACCCGCTCGACTGCCCCATCTGCGACATGTCGGGGGAGTGCTTCTTCCAGGACTACATCCACGCCGAGGGGCGCGACCGCGGGCGGTCCGTCGAGCCCAAGCGCGTCTTCGGGCGCGACGATTTCGGCGGGGACGTGCTCTTCTACGGCGACCGGTGCGTCATGTGCACGCGCTGCGTCCGCTTCATGAACGAGATGGAGCAGGACAGCCGGCTCACCGTGGTGGAGCGGGGGAACCGCTCCGTCATCGACACGTTCTTCGACCACGGCCTGGAAGGGACCCACTGGCACGGGAACATCGTGGACCTCTGCCCCGTGGGCGCGCTCGTCTCCAAGGACTTCCTGTACAAGGCACGGGCGTGGGACCTGGCCCACGCGCCCTCCATCTGCACGAGCTGCTCGCAGGGGTGCAACATCGCCCTCCACACCCGCGACAACCTGGTCCAGCGCGTGAAGCCCCGGCGGAACCTGGAGGTGAACGGCTGGTGGATGTGCGACCACGGCCGCCTGAACTACGAGTGGATCAATCACGGCCACCGGCTCGAAGCGCCCCTCGTCCGTGACGGCGGTGCCGCCCGGGCCACGGGGTGGAAGGACGCGCTGGTCGCGCTCCTCGACCGGGCCGGCGCGGCGGCGGGGAAGGGGATCAGGGCCGTTGCCTCCCCGTTCGCCGGCAACGAGGACCTGGCCGCCTTCGCGGCGCTGGTGAAGGAGTTGGGTGGCGGACCCATCGTGTACCGCTCGGCGCGGGGCGACGCCGAGGTTCCCCTGAAGGGCTATCCGGGGTTGGCACGGCGGAAGGACCTCTCCCCGAACGCCACCGGCGCCGAGCTCCTGGGGATGACCCGGGTGGGTGGAGACGATGCCAGGGGTGGCCTGGAGAGCGTGGCCGGGCACGACGGCATCGTCCTGGTGCTGGGGGACGCCCTCCTCGACCAGACGGCCGACTTCGGCAGGAACGCCGCGCTCTACGCGTACTTCGGCGCCCGCGGCGGCGCGGCCACGGAGGCTGCCCACCTGGTGCTCCCCATCACCACGTTCGCGGAGCAGGAGGGGACGTTCACCAACTTCCAGGGCCGGGTGCAGCGCTTCTGGCCTGCTCTGTCCGGCCCGGGTGCGGCGCGTCCGGCCTGGTTCGTGCTGGGCGCCCTGGTGGCCCAGCTCACGAGCACCGACGTGATCCGGAGCGCCGCCGATGCGTTCGCGCGGATGGCGCAGCAGGTCCCGGCATTCGCCGGCCTGACGTACGACGACCTCGGAACCCGCGGAGCGGTTGTGAGCGAGACCGCCCCGCTATCGGGAGACTGACCGGATGGAACTGCATCCCATCTCCGGGATTCCCGGCTACATCGCGATGGTGGTGAAGGTCCTGGCGATCTTCGTCGGCGTGCTGCTCACGGTGGCCTACACCACGCTGGGCGAGCGCAAGGTCGCCGCCTGGATCCAGGACCGCTCGGGCCCGAACCGCGTCGGCCCGTGGGGCCTGCTCCAGCCCATCGCGGACGGCCTCAAGAACCTGATGAAGGAGGAGACCCTCCCGGCCAAGGCCGACAAGGTCTACTTCCTGCTCGGGCCCATGATCTCCCTGTTCCCGGCGTTCGTGATCTTCGCCGTCATCCCCATCGCCGCGCCCCTTCCCACCCCCTGGGGCGTGGTGGACATGATGATCGCCGACATCCCCATCGGGATCCTGTTCATCATGGCGCTCAGCTCGCTCGGCGTGTACGGGCTGGTGATCGGAGGGTGGGCGTCGAACAACAAGTACTCCCTCCTGGGAGGGATGCGCGCGTCGGCGCAGATGGTCAGCTACGAGGTCGCCATGGGGCTGGCGGTGGTGGCCATCCTCATGCTCGCGGGGAACGTGACGCTGACCCAGGTGATCTGGCAGCAGCAGCAACTGGGGATGTGGTTCGCCCTGCCCCTGTCCCTGGCCTTCATCCTGTTCATCATCTCCGCCTTCGCCGAGACGAACCGGCTCCCCTTCGACATGCCCGAGTCCGAGTCCGAGCTGGTGGGCGGCTTCCACACCGAATACTCGGGGATGAAGTACGCCATGTACCCCATGGCGGAGTATGCCCACATGACCACGGCGTCCGCCCTCATGGCGACGCTCTTCTTCGGCGGTTGGGACCTGCCCGGCTCGTGGGACAACGCCTTCTGGTACGACGGCCAACTCCTGCGGAGCTGCTCGTTCGCCGCGGGCGCCGTGGCCACGTGCGTCCCTGGGACCGAGGTCCTCGCCGCCCCGGCGCTCTGGAAGACCGCGCTCACCTTCGCAGGGTTCTTCGCGAAGGTGGTGTTCTTCCTCGTGGTCTACGTCTGGGTCCGGTGGACGGTGCCCCGGTTCCGGTACGACCAGGTCATGGCGCTGGGCTGGAAGGTCCTTCTTCCCACGGCGCTCGGCTACACCATGCTCCTGGCCGTGTCCATCCTCGCGCTGGACAGTCTCGGCCTGGCCTGGGGCTTCGCGTACGGCCTGGTGCTGACCGTGGTGAGCGGCCTGGCGACCGGGACGTTCCTGTTCCTCATCGACCGTGGCCGGACCATCTCGGGAGCCGCCGCGGGGGCATCGCAGAGAACGGAGATCAAGACCATTCCCGCCGGGTTCCCGGTGGGAGACTGAGGCGAGGGAACGCGAACCGATGGCAATTTCCGTCAAGGTGATGAAGCGTCCGGGGCCGGATAAGACCTCCTACCTCCGAGCCGCCCTGAGCGGGATGGCGCTCACCTTCAAGCACCTGGTGAACCCCGCGAAGCTGACCCAGCAGTACCCCGAGGAGCAGACGGACCTGGCGCCCCGGTGGCGCGGCACGCATCGCATGGAGGTCCACGCCGACGGCCGGCCCAAGTGCGTCGCATGCGGCCTGTGTCCGACGGTGTGCCCGGCCAACTGCATCCGCCTGGTCGGGGGCGAGGACGACCAGGGCAACCGGTATCCCGTCGTGTACGAGATCGACGAGTTCCGCTGCATCTTCTGCGGAATGTGCCAGGAGGTCTGCCCCGTGGAAGCCATCCATGTGGGACAGCACTTCGAGAACTCCGAGTACACCCGTGACCGCTTCGTCTACGATCTCGATCGCCTGATGGAGCAGGATCACCCCTCCACGCTGCTCTGGGATCCCTCGGATCCCAGATCCGAGTGAGCCATGGTCGACATCCTCTTCTACGTCTTCGCCGCCGTCGCCATCGGGAGCGCCCTGGGCGTCGTCATGGGGCGCACGCCGGTGGGGAGCCTCCTGTTCATGGTGGCGACGCTGGCGAGCCTCGCGGGGATCTACGTGCTCCTGGAGGCCCACTTCATCGCGGCGGTGCAGATCATCGTGTACGCCGGGGCCATCATGGTCCTGTTCCTGTTCGTCATCATGCTCCTGAACTTGGGGCATGAGTACCGGCGGGACCTCCAGGGCGGCGTCGCGGCCGTGCTGTCGTTCATCGTGGTCGGGGTGCTGGCCGGGCTCCTGGCCCGGCAGTTCCGGGGAGAGGGTGCTCTGGACGTGATCTCCGGACCGGGCGCCCGGGCCATCGACGCGGCGCTCATCGAGCACGGGGCCGTGGGCGCCATCGGCCAGTCCCTGTTCACCGACTACGTGGTGCCCTTCGAGATCACGGGGATCCTGCTCCTCGTGGCCATCGTAGGTGCCCTCGTCCTGGCCAAGAGGAAGGTGCCATGATCACAGCGGCCATGGTGCTCAGCGCGATCCTGTTCGTCGTGGGGACGTTCGGCGTCCTGGTCCGGCGAAACGCGATCATCATGTTCCTGTGCATCGAGCTCCAGCTGAACGCGGTCAACCTGGCGTTCGTGGCGCTCTCCAGGATCTGGGGGATCGACGGACAGGTCTTCGTCTTCTTCGTGATGACCGTGGCGGCTGCGGAGGCCGCCGTCGGACTGGCGATCATCATCTCCATCTTCCGCCACTACGAGACGGTCAACGTGGACAACTTCAACCTGCTGAAGTGGTAGGGGCATGCACGCGACCCTTTCGATGCTCCTGACGCAGGGCGGCGGCCACGAGGCCGGTGGGGGAGGGGCGTTCGAGCCCTTCTTCCCCGGGCTGGTGATCCTCCTCCCCCTGCTCGGGTTCGTCATCAACGGCGTGCTGGCGCTCCAGCACGCCAGAGCCTCGGCCAACGCGGTCCGGGCCGGCGGTGAGCTGGAGCTGGATGGGCCCCGCGGGCGGCCGTCCACCCACACCCTCCCGTCCTTCGTGGGCCCGGGGGTCATCCTCCTCGCCTTCCTCCTGGTCCTGGTGAACTTCACCCGGATGCTCGGCGTGGAGCTCCACGAGCCGGTGGTGGTCCACTACTGGACCTGGATGGCCACCTCCACCTTCTCCGTGGACGCGGCACTGCAGCTCGATGGGCTCTCCATGGTCATGGCCATGGTGGTAACGGGGGTGAGCTTTCTCATCCACGTGTTCAGCGTCGGTTACATGAAGGCCGAGATC
>JBFYZE010000366.1:0-6757 GCA_041309665.1 Gemmatimonadales bacterium
TGGAGCTCTGCCGGCTCGCCCGCTCCCCCGTCCCCACCCACACCACGGACGTGTCCTTCTGGTGGACCTCGATGTCGCCCACCGAGTGCACCGCCTCCTGGAAGAACGCAGGGGCGAAGCGGATCCCGTTGTCCGTGGTCTTCCACACGCCTCCCGTGGACGTGGCCACGTAGAAGACCCTGGTGTCCACCTCCACCACGGCCAGGTCCACGACCCGGCCGCTCATGGTGGCGGGACCGACCTCCCGGGGGCGCAGCCCGGCCAGGTGGTCTGAGGTGAGTTGGGAGTGTCCATGGCCGGGCGTGAGGGCCGCGGCGGTGGCGAGCGCGAGGAGGGCGAGTCGGCGTCTGGCGGTCATGACAGGACTCCGGTGGAAGCGGGGTGCCGGCCGGGGAATGGCAACATGCCCAGGAAGGGGGCGCAGGAGCAAGCGGAACCGGGGGTTTCCCTCGCGCGGCGGGGGTGTGCGGGCCTACATTGTTGGATCTCCGTCAATGAGATCGGGACCCTCCGCTTGGAGCTCCATGGCAGCGTCGGAAGACAAGAAGGCGTTGAGCGGTCTCGCGCGCTCCATCGGCGCCCTCTTCGGAGACGCGCCGACTCCTCCGCCGTCCCCTTCGCCCACCCCCACCCCGGGAGAGGAGATGGTGTGGGAGCCCGTGCAGGAGGCGCCCAAGCCGGCCCGCCGAGCCGAGCACGCCGATCCGCAGGCGCTCCGGGACGCGGTCACGGCGTTCCTCGCCGCGGACCCCTTCGCCCGGGAGGGGAAAGGCAGGGCCGTCCGCGACGCCGCCCTGGCGCTGCGGGAGGCCAACGCGCTGGACGCCCTGGCCGACTCCGCGGAGCGCCTGGCTCTGGGAGCCGGGGATCCCCCGGACGAGGCGTGCATCGTGATGGCCCAGTCGCTGGTGAGTCCCGGCGTGGCCAGCCGCATCGCCGCGTACCTGGGGAACGAGCGCGACGAGGATCGGCGCAAGGAGCTGGTGCGGGTGTGCCAGCTCCTGGGCCAGGACATGGCGCTCGCCATCAGCGACGCGCTGTCGGGAACCCAGGACCGGTTCGCGCGGCGCACCTTCCTCGACGCCATGGTGGCCATGGGCCCCGACGCCATGCCCATCGTCGAGGACATGGCGGAGGACGGCCGGTGGTTCGTGGTGCGCAACGCGCTGGCCATCCTCGGCGAGATCGGCGGCGAGCGACCGGTGGAGCTCATCATCTCCACCCTGGCCCACACCGACGCACGGGTGCGCCGCGAGGCGCTCCTGGCGCTGGCGAAGGTGGGGGGCGAGGACGCCGGCCAGCTCGTGTACGGGATGATCGAGGACCCCGATCCCGACGTGCGCCTGGCCGCCGCCATGGCTGCCGGCGAGCTCAAGGTGGAACGGGCGCTCAGGCCCCTCCTGGCGCTCCTGGAGCAGGAGAACGACTCGGACGTGGTGGCCGGCGTGCTGCGTGCCCTGGGCCAGCTCGGCGATCCGGGCGCGGTGAACGCCATCGAGAAGCGCGCCGTGGGTTCCTTCTTCTCCCGGCCTCCCGCCGACGTGCGCATCGCGGCCTACCGCGCGCTGCACAACATCGGCACGCCCCACGCCAAGAGCCTGCTCACGCAGGCGGCGGAGGACAAGGATCCGGCCGTGAAGGGGGCCGTGCGCCACCTGCTGGGGATGCGCTGACGGGGCTCGACCCCCCGTGCTTCACACCAACTCGAGCATCCCCGAGAGCGCCTTCAGGAACCCGACGGCCTCGCGCGCGCTCTCCCGCCATCCGGGAAGAGCGTCCCGGGTGGAGTGGGCGAAGAGCCGCGTGACCGTGCCCTTCGCCAGGACACCCGGGGGGAGAGCCCCGGCGAGGCGGAGCATCTCCGTGAAGGGGATGAGCCGATCCTGGCGCCCGTGGAGGAGGTGCACCGGGCCGGGGACGTCCCGGAGGAAGGACGCCGGCTCGAGGGTGGGCTCCCGCCGACGGGCCGCCGCCGCCAGGAGGCGGGCCATCTCCTCGGCGCGCTCCCGTTCGGGCTCCTGGTGGGCGGGGGGCGCGAAGAGGTCGAAGAGCGCTCGCCAGCGCGGGGCCAGGGTGGCGCGGATGGCGCCCTTGTCGGCGTCGAAGCGGGGATCCCAGGCCACCAGGCCCGCGTCCCCCGCCGCCGTCGCCAGGCGCAGCAATCCCCTGGCGACCTCGCCGGCGTCCTCGCAGCCGGGCACCGACGTCAGGTAGTTGGCGCCCACGATCCAGCGGCCGTAGGGGTCGGGGCGGAGCAGGTACCGATCGCCCTTCCACTCGTGGCGCCCGGAGAACTGGAAGACCAGCGTCCGCTCGAGGTCGGAATAGCCGCCGAACCCCACCACGCCCGCCAGGCGGCCCCGGAGGGCGGGATGGGTGGAGGTCAGAAGCGCCTGGGGCGCCCCGAAGGAGAAGCCCACCAGGCCCACCCGACCGGCAGCCACCAGGCCGCCCATCCCGTCCAGGGCACGCACTCCGGCCAGCACCGACGGGGTCGTGAGGCGCGGCGCCGGGTCCAGCTCCCTCCACTCGGGGACCTCGGGCACGAGGACGGCCACACCCCCCTCGGCCAGGGCGTGCACGAAGCGCACCAGCCCCCGGTGGGCCCTCCCGGGGCGGGTGATGCCGTGCAGGACGATCCAGGCGGGCAGCGGCCCCGACGGAGCGGAGGGGGTGACCAGGGTCGCGGGCACCGGGGTGCCGTCCCGGTCGAGCACGAGCTCCCGGGCGCGCACGTCGGCACGGCCGGTGATCCAGGAGCGCGCGTAGCGGAGCGTCCGCAGGGTGGGGGAGCCCATCCCGGGAAGCTACCCGCCGACGATCCTGCTCCGCCACCCGGGGTAGACGGGTTGCGCCGGGGCGTGAGGGCCCGGCATTGTCCGACCAGTCATCCTCGATTCAGGAGTCCCCATGCGTCCCCTCTATGCCGTCGCGTTCGCCGCCCTCCTGTGCGCCCAGCCGCTGGCCGCGCAGGCCGCCCCCCGCATCGCGCACAAGCCCGTCGCGGGGCGCCCGTACAGCGCCGCCGTCCAGGTGGGAGACACGTACTGGTTCGCGGGAAAAGTCGGGAACACGCCCGAAACCCAGGCCATGACCACCGGGCGGACCGCCGCCGAGACGCGCAACATCATGGAGGCGTTCAAGACGCTGATGACCGAGCTGGGGCTGGACTTCGGCGACGTGGTCCAGGCGACGGTGTACCTCGTGGACATCGCCGACTTCGCCGACATGAACCATGTGTACGCTGAGTATTTTCCCACCGATCCCCCGGCTCGGGAGACGGTGGCCGTGAAGGACCTGGTGGGGGGTGCGGCGCTGGAGATCTCCTTCGTCGCCGTGAAGCGCTAGCCGAGACGCACGGCCGAGAGACGATGAACCCGGAACGCCCTCCCTACGGCCCAGCCGCCCTCGCGGGCCTGGCCGTCTTCGCGCTCTACGCGGTGACGCTGGCGCCCACCACGTCGTTCTGGGACGCCAGCGAGTACATCGCCACCGCACACATCCTGGGGATCCCGCATCCGCCCGGGAATGCCCTCTTCGTCGTGCTGGCACGCGCCTGGAGCGTCGTGCTGGCTCCCCTGGGGATCCCGGTCGCCGTGCGCATCAACCTGCTCGCCGCGGCCACGAGCGCCGGTGCCGGAGCATTCCTCTTCCTCGTCGCCCACCGCGTGCTGGTTCCCGTGCTCGGTGACCACCGCAGGGCCCTGGTGGGCGCGGCGGCGGCGACGCTCCTGGGTGCCACGGCGTTCACGGTGTGGAACCAGTCCAACGTGAACGAGAAGGTCTACACGCTGAGCGTCTTCGTCATCGCCGCGGTGAGCTGGCTCGGCGTGCGCTGGCGCGACATGCGGACGCGGGAAGGCAGCGAGCGCTACCTGCTCTGGGCCCTGTTCCTCATGGTCCTGGGGAGCACGAACCACCTCATGTCGGTGCTCCCCCTGCCGGCGCTGGCGGCCCTGGTGCTGGTGACCGACCCCATCGCCGTGCTCCGGCCCCGCTTCCTGGTGCGCGCCGTCGCGCTGGCGATCCTCGGGCTCTCGTTCAACTTCTTCCTCCCCGTGCGGGCCGCCCAGGACCCGGTCATCAACGAGGGCGACGCCACGTGCGAGACCTTCGCGGGCGCGGCCGCCGCCGTGTTCACCAACGGCGCCGCAGGGTGCGACGCGCTGGCCTACAACCTGGCGCGCAAGCAGTACGCGAAGCCACCGGTGACCCAACGGATGGCGCCCCTCTCGGCGCAGCTGTCCAACTATTTCCAGTACTTCGACTGGCAGTGGGCCCGCGGCCTGGACCCGAGCGAGCTCCACAGCCCGGCGCGCCTGCCCTTCACGCTCCTCTTCCTGCTGCTTGGCTTCCTGGGGCTGTGGGCCGCCTGGCGCGCCGACCGGGGCGTGTTCACGTACCTGGCCGTGCTCATCGGCACGCTCACCCTGGGGCTGGTCTACTACCTGAACTTCAAGTACGGCTTCTCGCTGGCGCCGGAGGTGGCGGATCGGGGGCTTCACGAGGTGCGGGAGCGGGACTACTTCTTCCTCGGCTCCTTCATCGTGTGGGGCGCGCTGTCCGGGATGGGGCTCGCCTGGGCGTGGGGCTCGCTCGCCTCCCGGTCGTCGTCCGCTCGCCGGTGGGCCCTGGCGTCGCCGGTGCTGGCGTTGGCGCTGGTGCCACTGGCGCTCAACTGGAGCTGGGCGAGCCGAGCCGGCGACTATGCTGCGCGCGACTGGGCCTACGACTTTCTGACGAGCATGGAGCCCTACGCCGTCATCTTCACGAACGGCGACAACGACACCTTTCCCCTCTGGTACGCGCAGGAGGTGGAGGGGGTGAGGCAGGACGTCACCGTCATCGTGGGGCAGTACCTCTTCACCTCGTGGTACATCAAGCAGCTGCAGGAGCTCACCGAGCCGGGTCGCCAGCGTCCCTTCGATCCCGCCCAGGGCGTCGGGCTCTACCAGGCCCCTGCCGCTCCTCCCTCGCGCTCCATCATCACGCTCACGCCCGAGCAGATGGACGCGGTGGGCGGGGCGGAGCTGGACCGGGACGTCACGGTGTCCTTCCCCCAGCTGGCGGTGACCTACCCGAAGGGGATGGTGCTGGACCGCTCTGCGCAGCTGGCCATCTCCGTAATCCACGACGCCATCGCGGAGCGGCCCATCTACTTCGCCGCGTCCGGGGGGCTCATGGGGCAACTCGGCTTGGAGCCGTGGGGCGTGCGCCACGGGCTGGCGGTGAAGCTGGAGTTCCGCAGCCTGGAAGGTCCCCAGCCCGCAGGGCTCGTGAGGGGCTCGGAGGCCTACGCCGCCGAGTACTTCGACCTGGCGCGCTCCCTCCATCTCTACGACGAGGTTTACGCGTACCGGGGGATCCGGGACCGGCGCATCTGGCAGGACCGGGCCACGCTGAACATCCCCTGGCACTTCTACGCGCTGGCCGCGCAGCTCGCCGACGTGGCCCGCAACGCGGGGATGGACCCGGCGCTCGTGAAGCGCCTGGAGAACGACGCCGTGGCGTTCCGGGCGGTCGCCGACGGCGGCGTGGACGGCAAGCCGGAGACGGCGACGTCCGGCGCGCCGTGACCGCGGTGGAGCCATGACTCCGGCGGACCTCGCTCGCGGCGAGCTCCTCCGCTACGCCCGCCACCTCGCCCTGCCCAAGGTGGGGTTGGAGGGGCAGCGGCGCCTCAAGGACGCGCGCGTGCTCTGCGTCGGTGCCGGCGGGCTCGGCTCGCCCCTCGCGCTCTACCTCGCCGCCGCGGGGGTGGGCACGCTGGGGCTGGTCGACGCCGATTTCGTGGACCTCACCAACCTCCATCGCCAGATCCTGCACGGGACGAGCGACGTGGGGCGCTCCAAGCTGGACAGCGCGGCGGACCGGCTGCGAGACGTGAACCCGCACGTGGAGGTGGTGCGCCACGATACGCGCCTCACCAGCGCCAACGCGTTGGAGATCGTCGCCGGCTACGACGTGGTCGTGGACGGCACCGACAACTTCCCCACCCGCTACCTCGTCAACGACGCCTGCGTGCTGGCGGGGAAGCCCAACGTGTACGGGTCGGTGTTCCGCTGGGAGGGCCAGGTGTCGGTCTTCGCCACGCCGGGCGGCCCGTGCTACCGGTGCCTCTTCCGCGAGCCGCCCCCTCCGGGTCTCGTCCTGGACTGCGCCCTGGGCGGGGTGCTCGGCGTGCTTCCCGGGATCATCGGCTCCCTGCAGGCCATGGAGACGGTGAAGCTCATCCTCGGAGTGGGAGAGACCCTGGCGGGGCGGCTCCTCCTCTTCGACGCCCTGGACATGACCTGGCGGGAGGTGGCGGTGCGCCGCAACCCGGGTTGCCCCGTGTGCGGCGACCACCCCACCCAGTCCGGGCTCATCGACTACGAGCTCTTCTGCGGTATCACGCGCGCCCCGGAGGGCGGGCCCCCGGTTCCGGAACTGGAGCCCGCGCGCGTGCTCCGGCTCCTCGGTGGGGAAGCGCCCCCCACCCTGGTGGATGTGCGGGAGCGGTGGGAGTGGCAGGTGGGGAGCCTGGGGAGCCGGGGAGCCCTTCTCGTGCCCCTCGCGGAGCTCCCCGGCCGGATGGCGGAGATCCCCGCGGACCGCGCCGTGGTGCTCTACTGCAGGAGCGGTCAGCGCAGCCTCACCGCCGCGCGCCGCCTCCTGGACGCCGGGTACACCGAGGTGTACAACCTCCAGGGCGGCCTCCTGGCGTGGGCCAGGGACGTGGACCCCGGCGTGGACGTGGTGTGACGGGGGCACCCCG
>JBFYZE010000367.1:0-5666 GCA_041309665.1 Gemmatimonadales bacterium
CGACCTGAAGATGACCGAGGCGTTCATCGCGGTCAGCAACCTGGCGAAGGCGAAGAAGCTGTCCATGCGCGATGCGGCGTACGTCATCTCCGTGGACCGCGTGGTGCAGGCCTGCCGCGACCGGGGCTGGATCTAGCCGCGAGAAGGGTACGGGGGGCAGGGGCCGTATGCGGGCCCCTGCCCCCTCTTTCTCCCACGGAGGCGTGCCGCATGGAGATCCCCCGCTTCGGACGGGTGTTCTTCGCGTCCGACGACCTTGCCTCGCGCATCGGTGGGGGCTCGTTGGGGGGGAAGGCCGAGGGGCTCGCGCGCATCCACGAGGCGCTCCAGGCCCGCTTCGGGCGCACCCCGGTGCGGGACGTGGACGTGGCCATCCCGCGCATGGTCGTGCTGGCCACCGACGCCTTCGACCGCTTCATGGGGCAGGGTGACCTCTACGAGATCGCGCTCTCCGACCTCCCCGACCAGCGCATCGCCCACGCGTTCCAGAAGGTGGATCTGCCCACGGAGCTGCTGGGCGACCTGAGGGCGCTCGTGGAAGAGGTGCACACGCCCCTGGCCGTGCGCTCCTCCAGCCTCCTCGAGGACGCGCTGGCGCACCCCTTCGCGGGCGTGTACGAGACCAAGATGGTGCCCAACCAGGACCACGATCCGGACGTGCGCTTCCGGGCCCTGGTCGAGGCCATCAAGCTGGTGTACGCATCGGCCTTCTTCCGGGGTGCCCGTACCTACCGGCGCGCCATCGGCGCGGCGGACAGGGACGAGAAGATGGCCGTGCTCATCCAGGAGGTGGTGGGGGTTCGCCACGGGGAGCGCTTCTACCCCCACCTCTCCGCCGTGGGCCGCTCCTTCAGCTACTACCCGACCGGCTACTCGCGCCCCGAGGACGGCGTGATCCAGCTCGCCCTCGGGCTCGGCAAGTCCATCGTGGACGGCGGCGTGTGCTGGAGCTACTCGCCCCGCCATCCCACCGCGCCGCCCCCCTTCGGCTGGGTGCGCCGCATGCTCCAGGAGACCCAGTCCCGCTTCTGGGCGGTGAACATGGGGAAGCCCCCCGCCTACGACCCGGTGGCCGAGACCGAGTACCTGGTGGAGGCCGGCCTGCAGGAGGCCGAGCAGGACGGGACGCTCCGGTGGCTCGCGTCCACCTACGACGCGGCCTCCGACCGCCTGAGTCCCGGTACCGGACGCGACGGCCCGCGCGTCCTCGATTTCGCGCCCCTGCTCCGGCTCCGCGAGTGGGAGGTCAACGAAGCCCTGGCCGCGCTCCTGGCCCTGGCGGAGGAGTCCCTGGGGATGCCGGTGGAGATCGAGGTGGCAGCCACGCTCCCCGCCTCCTCGGAGGGGCGCCTGCGCGTGGGCCTGGTCCAGGTGCGGGCGATGGCGGCACCCGGGGAGGAGACGCCGGTGGAGGAAGCGGACCTCACGGGGCCGGACGTGCTCCTGGGGTCGTGCCACGTCATGGGCAACGGCGTGGTGGACTCCGTCCAGGACGTGGTCTACGTGAATCCCGGCACCTTCGACTTCAGCCGCTCCAGGGAGGTCGCCGTGGAGTTGGACGCGAGGAACCGCGCCCTGATGGACGAGGGGCGGCCCTACATGCTGATCGGGTTCGGCCGCTGGGGGAGCGCCGACCCCTGGCTCGGGGTCCCGGTGACGTGGGGCCAGGTGGCGGGCGCGCGCGTCATCGTGGAGGCCACCCGGCCCGGCCAGCGCATCGAGCCCAGCCAGGGCTCCCACTTCTTCCACAATGTCTCCAGCCTGGGCGTGGTGTACATCTCCACGGGGGCCACCGAGCCCACGGACCTGGACTGGGAGCTCCTCGCCGGCCGCGACGCCGTGGCGGAGACCGCGCTCCTGCGTCACGTTCGGCTGGAGCGTCCCCTGCACGTACGCGTGGACGGGCGCAGCGGCCGTGGGTACGTCCGCTGGGCTCCGCCCTCACCCGGAGATCCACGATGAGTTCCGACCACGGCATGGATGACCTTCTCGACTCACTCCAGGAGCGGGCGAAGGAGCTGCGCTGCCTGTACCGGGTCACCGATGCCCTGAACGACATGGACGCCCCCATCGACGAGGTGTTCGGCCGGGTGCTCCGGGCCATGCCGTACGGCTGGCAGTTCCCGGGCGCGTGCCGGCCTCTGCTCCGGGTTGGCGACCGCACGTACCGGCTCCCGGACTTCCAGTCGTCGGCCTGGGTGCAGCGCGCCCCGGTGGCGGTTGACGGGGAGATCGTGGGCGAGCTGTGCGTGTACTACGTGGAGCGCCGCAAGCAGGCCGACGAAGGCCCCTTCCTCAAGGAGGAGCGCCAGCTCCTGGAGACGTTGGCCGACCGCATCGGCCTCTACCTGCTCCAGCAGGAGCGGGCGGGAGCCCAGGTGCGCTCCCGCGAGGGGACCGGCTTCGACGAGCGCGGGGATTGGAGGGTGGCGCTCGAGTTCCTGCGGCGCAGCGACCCGCAGCTGATGCGGCGCATCACGACGAAGATGCTCAACCTCCTCCGCTGGAAGGGCGTCGGCGAGGTGCTGCAGCTCTTCCAGGCCGAGGCCGACGCCGTCGAGGGGCAGGACGAGAACCGCCCGGGGCCGCGGCTGCCGGGGCGGCCGCTTCCCCCCACGGAGCAGGTGTTCGCCCTCGCCCAGTCCGCCTGCACGCCGCAGGAGATCCTGAGCTACCTGCAGATGTGGATCACCCAGGACAAGGTGGGATTCCTGGTGAGCACGGTGGAGGAGCAGAGCTCCTCCCTCCCGGACATCGCCGAGGCCCTGGAGCGTTTCCAGATCCTGGAGATGGAGCAGTCCGAGCTCCCGGTGTCCACCCAGACCACCGTGCGGGTGGCGTTGCTGCGGCGGTTCTTCACGGACCAGCTCGGCTTCATCAACATCGCCAAGGACCTGGCCACGATCCGCGACTTCCAGGGGCTGGTGCGCCACATCCTCCACCCGCCCCGGAGCCACGGGAAGCTGGGGGGCAAGAGCGCGGGGCTCTTCCTGGCCCGGAAGATCGTGGAGGCCTCGGGCGAGTATGGCTCGATGCTGAAGGACATCAAGGTGCCCCGCACCTGGTACATCACCTCCGACGCCGTGCTCGCCTTCGTCCGCTACAACAACCTGGACGACGTCCACGACCGGAAGTACATGGACGTGGAGCAGGTCCGCCAGCAGTACCCCCACGTCGTCCAGGTCTTCAAGAGCGCCGCGTTCCCGCCGGAGATCGTGCAGGGGCTCTCGTCGGTGCTGGACGACCTCGAGACCAACCCCCTCATCGTGCGCAGCTCCAGCCTGCTGGAGGACCGCACGGGAGCCGTGTTCTCCGGGAAGTACAAGAGCCTCTTCCTGGCCAACCAGGGCACGAAGCAGGAGCGGATCCAGGCCCTCCAGGACGCCATCGCCGAAGTGTACGCGTCCATGTTCGGGCCGGACCCCATCGAGTACCGGGCGGAGAGGAACCTCCTCGACGTCCACGAGGAGATGGGGATCATGATCCAGGAGGTGGTGGGCACGCGGGTGGGGAAGTACTACATGCCGGCCTTCTCCGGGGTGGCGTTCACGAACAACGAGTTCCGTTGGTCTCCGCGCATCAGGCGGGAGGACGGCCTGGTGCGGCTGGTCATGGGGCTGGGGACGCGCGCGGTGGACCGCCTCACCGACGACTACCCGGTGCTGCTGGCCCCCGGCCAGCCCGGGCTGCGGGTGAACGCATCCACGGACGAGCTGGTGCGGTACTCGCCCAAGATGCTGGATCTCATCAACCTCGAGACCAACGAGTTCGAGTCCATCCGCATCAGCGACCTCCTCGCGGAGCACGGGGACCAGATCCCGCTGGTGCGCCGCATGGTCTCGATCATCGACGGCGACCGGGTGCGCCGGCCGCGGGGGCTCACCGACGACGTGTCGTCGGGCAACACGGTCGTGACCTTCGAGGGGCTGGCCTCCGAGACCACCTTCATCGCGAGGATGGCCACCCTCCTGAAGGTCCTGCAGGATCGCCTGGGCATGCCGGTGGACGTGGAGTTCGCGTGCGACGGGGAGGACCTGTACCTGCTCCAATGCCGGCCACAGAGCTACGGCGGACTGGCCGCGCCTCCCGTCATCCCCCGGACGATCCCTCCCGAGCGCCTCCTCTTCTCCGCGCACCGGTACGTGTCGAACGGGGTGGTCGATACCATCACCCACATCGTGTACGTGGATCCCGAGGGGTACGCCTCGCTGGAGCGGCTGGAGGACCTGCGTGACGTGGGCCATGCGGTGGGGCGCCTCAACAAGATGCTCCCCAAGCGCCAGTTCATCCTCATGGGCCCGGGGAGGTGGGGGAGCCGGGGCGACATCCGGCTGGGCGTGAGCGTCGGCTACGCCGACATCAGCAACACCGCCATCCTCATCGAGATGGCCCGGAAGAAGGGGAACTACGCGCCCGACCTGTCGTTCGGCACGCACTTCTTCCAGGACCTGGTGGAGGTGGGGATCCGCTACCTCCCTCTCTATCCCGACGAGCCGGGCAACCACCTGGACGAGTCGTTCCTGCGGAACGCGCCCAACCTGCTCCCTGCGCTTCTTCCCGAGTTCCAGCACCTGGCCCACGTGCTTCGCGTCATCGACGTGCCCTCGGCGCGGGGTGGACTGGTGTTGAAGGTGCTCATGAACGGCGAGCTGGAGCACGCGGTGGGCATCCTGTGCGAGGACGAGTGCTCGGCACTCGACACTGCGCTCACCCCGCCGCCGGCACCCTCGTCGCTGGACGGACCTCCTCCGGTGGTGCGGCCCGCCGCCGCGGAGGACCACTGGGGGTGGCGCATGTCCATGGCCGAGAGCATCGCGGCGCAGACGGACCCGGAGCGTTTCGGCGTGAAGGGGATGTGGGTCTACGGAAGCACGAAGAACGCGACGGCGGGGCCGGACGCGGACCTGGACCTCCTGGTCCACTTCGCAGGGGACGAGGGCCAGCGCAGGGAACTCCTGGCGTGGCTGGAAGGGTGGGGGCGGGCGCTCTCCGAGGCCAACGTCCGCTGGACCGGACGGCGGGTGGTCCAACTCCTGGACGTGGTGCTGGTATCCGACGAGGACATCCTGGAGCGGCGGGGTGTGGCGGCCAAGGTCGAGGCCGTCACCGACGCGGCGCGCTCCCTGAAGCTGGGTGGGCGCTGAGCGAGGGGCGGGGCCCCGGACGAGGCGTGCGGATCCGGCCTGCGGGCCCCGGGTAGAGGGGTCCGTGCACCAGGCCGCACGCCCTGTCCCGATGTTCCACGACTCTCCCGGAGCCGCTCCGTGCTATCCCTCGTCTTCTACAAGACCATCCACTTCCTCGGAGTGTTCGCCCTCATCACGGCGCTGACCGCGTCCCTCGCCCGCGCCTCGGCCGGCGTCGGAGGGGCCGAGGGCGACCCGTGGAGGACGCGTCTCGGGATCCTCCACGGCATTGCCCTGTTCCTCGTCCTTCTCGGCGGCTTCGGCATGCTGGCCCGCCTCGGGATGAGCGTGACCGGGTGGGTCGGCGCCAAGCTCCTGCTGTGGATCGCGGTGGGAGGGCTCATCGCGCTCAGGAAGAGCCCGGCAGCGGCCGGGTGGGGCTTGGTGCTCGTGCCCGTTCTCGCTGCGCTGGCGGGGTGGATCGGGTACGCGAAGCCGTTCTGACGGCCCCGGGGCGGGGGCCGGGGGGGCGCCCCCCCC
>JBFYZE010000368.1:0-4989 GCA_041309665.1 Gemmatimonadales bacterium
AGGGGGACGTTCGAGACCGAACTGAGGGGTTCTCCGTGGCTCCAGTACGTGGCGGCGGCTCTGCTGGGGGCGAGCCCCGGCTGCCTCTGCGCCTTCACGGTGGTGACGCTCTATTCCCACCGGGTCGTGACGGTGGGCGCGGTCGTGGCCACCATGATCGCGACCAGCGGCGACGAGTCGTTCGTCATGCTGGCGCTCTTCCCGAAGCAGGCGCTGCTGTTGATGCTCGGCCTCGCCGTCCTCGGGTTCGCCGTGGCGCCCCTGGTGGACCGGCTCGCAGGAGATGGCCGCTACTGCCATGGTGCGTGCGGTGACTTGGCGGTTCATGGTGAAGCGTGTGACTGCTTCCGGGTCGAGCTGTTCCTCGACCAGTGGCGTCGGCCCGGCATCGCCCGGGTCCTGCTGACGGCGGGCACTCTGGGCTACAGCGCCTGGGTCATGCGGGGTGGCGTGGGGATGCCGCCTGCCTGGAACTGGGTCCGGGTGACGCTGCTCCTGGTCGGGGTGTTCGGGACCTTCGTGGTGACCACCGTTCCCGACCACTTCCTGCGGGAGCACCTGTGGAAGCACGTGGCGGTCCGCCACGTGCCACGGATCTTCGCGTGGACCGCGGGCGTGTTGGTCGGCGTGGCGCTCCTCGGGCACGTCGCCGACCTGGGAACCCTCGTGCGAGACAACCCGTGGGCGATGCTCGGCGTGGCGGCGCTGCTCGGCGTCATCCCCGAATCCGGGCCGCATCTCGTCTTCGTGACGCTGCACGCGGCGGGGGGGATTCCCATGAGCATCCTCGCCGCGAGCTCCATCGTGCAGGATGGACACGGCATGCTGCCTGTCCTGGCGCAGTCGCGGAGAGAGTTCGTCCGCATCAAGGCCATCAACCTCGCCGTGGGCCTGGCCGTGGGCGGAGTCCTGCTCGCGGCTGGATGGTGAGCCCGGGCGTACCTGAGAGGAGGTGGAGTCATGAAACCAGCCGCTCACAGTCTCGCGGAGGTCGCCCCCGACGAGGTCGTGATCGTCCGCCGGATCCTCTTCGAGTGCCTGGAGTCACACTGCGCCGAGTTGGGCGTGCGCGAGGGGGACCGCCTCAGCGTCGTGGGAGAGAGTCCCTACAGCGTCGTGGGAGGAGACACCCCTGCGTTGTTGTTCCGGACACCGGATGGGCGGCTCGTCAGGTGCCCGCCGGAGCTGGCGCGCTTCATCGAAGTCCATCGTGAGGTCGACGCATAGGGAGCGAAGGAGGTTCGATGGTGGACGCCTATGAGACCCGGATTACCAAGGCCATTCTCGATGCCCATCACGACAAGCTCTCCAGGTCGCTCGTCAGCGATGTCCTGATCGTGGGAGCCGGGCCCGCGGGACTACGGGCCGCCATCGAACTGGCGGTGAGCGGCCACCGGGTGACGCTGTTGGAGAAGCGGCTGTCCCCGGGAGGCGGGATATGGGGCGGGGCCATGGCCATGAACGACGTGGTCGTCCAGGAGGAGGCCCTGTCCGCCCTGGAGGGGATCGCGTGCCCTACGCGGCCGGCCGGGGCCGGGCTCCATGTCGTCGATGCCGTGGGGTTGGCGTCCGCCCTCTGCCTGAGGGCCGTCCAGGCCGGAGTCGTGATGCTCAATCTGACCTTCGCGGAGGACCTCTGCGTGCACGACGGACGTGTGGACGGGGTGGTGGCGAACCGGACCGGTGTGGGTGACAAGCTCCCCGTGGACCCCATCTCCTTCCAGGCCCGTGCCGTCCTCGACGCCACCGGACACGAGGCGGCGCTGGTGCACATGCTCCGCAGACGAGGGCTGCTGGAAGGCCGAGCCGAGGGGCCGGGGGAAGGTCCCATGGACGCTGCCCAGGGCGAAGCGTCCGTCGTCGAAGGAGTCGCGGAGGTCTACCCCGGACTCTGGATCTCAGGGATGTGCGTCCAGGCGGCGCTGGGCGGCCCGCGCATGGGACCGATCTTCGGGGGGATGCTGCTGTCGGGGCGGAGGTCGGCGGCTCTCATCCACCGGGATCTTTCTCCCGCGACTTCAGGATGATCTCCGCGGCCATCCCTGCCGCGGTGGCACACACGCCCGGGCATTTCTCCAGGCCACCGTCCTCGTACCAGGCTTCCCGGTCCCGTTCGTTGAAGAAGTCATACCGGCGGCCGAAGAGCTTCTCCTGGATGTCGGCGCAGCGGACCGAGCCGTAGCGCTCCCGGAACGCCTGGAAGAGGTCCCGGGACCGGGCCATGGTGTCCGTGTACCGGTCGAATCGGGACAGGTCGTCGGAGCCGAACTCCAGCCCCAGCGCCATGATCCCGCCCAGGAGTGCACCACAGACCTCCCCCATCCTCGCCACACCTGCGGAGAGCGCCGTGCTGGCCAGGAGAGCTTGCCGGGAGCCGCCGGGCGGGGTGAGTCGCAGGTGTTCGTCGAGGGCCGCCAGGACGCACCGGGCGCATCCCTCGTACGCGCGGTCGTTGTTGAAGGCGGAGGCGGAAACCGCGTCCACGATCTTGGCGGGGCTTCCAGGCGGCACATCGCGGGTGCGGTACATGTCGCTGTCCCGCTGGACGCCTTCGCTGCCATGTGGGGCGCTCATGTCTCCTCCTACCTGACCCAGTCCATGCCCACGGCGTGGGCGAGCTCGACGTAGCTCTTCTCGAGGGGATACTCGGTCGCGAACGAAGGGGACGTGGGGAGCCCGCAGCCCGTGCCCCGGATGGCCCTGAGGCCCGCCAGGAGGTCGCCCAGCGCCCCCGCCGGGGCGGAGAAGACCATGCTGTAGTCGTCGCAGCCGGCCCTGCGCTGGTCACCTCCGCAGGGAATGCTCATCCGCCATTCCTGCCGCGCCACGGCCGGCACCACGTAGTAGACGCATGCCGCATGGCCTGACATGGTCGTGAGGACGTCCAGGCCGTCCAGCCAGTTCTTGGCCAGCATGACCTGCGTCATCACCGCCGGGCTGCCGTAGAGGAGGAAGATGTCGGGCTCGAAGCTCGCGGTCTCCAGCGGGGCCGTCACCACGGCCGCATACGCGGGATGCTCGAACCTGGGCATGTTGCGGGCCCACGCCGCGCCCGCCTCCGGCGTGGACGCCGATCCCGGATAGCGATTGTGTCCGTCGAGGAACGCCTGGGGGGGCGGGGCGAACCCGAGGCCGACCACGGGCTCGAAGCACCACATGTCCTCCTTGGTCTCGGCGATGGTGAGCCCGCGCCGGCGCGTCAGCGCCAGGGCCTGACAGAAGGAGAGATGACGCCCCATGTCCCCCACGGGCCGCACCGCATCCCCGGGGATGTCGTCTTCACTGCGCAGCATCTTCAGGGCGATGGGCATGCTCTGCAGCCTCAACAGGCTCACCAGCTCCGCGGCTTGCTCGTGCATCCGTTCCAGGGTGGTCATTTCCTTCCTCCGTGGGCCGGAACCGGTGAGGGCCGCCAGGGCTGCGAGCCCCGGCGATACAAGAACGCGCCCAGCGCCACTCCGATGGCGATCATCCCCATGCACAGGAGCTGCCCCATGCTGAACGGCCCGAACGGAAGGCCGAGCTGGGCGTCGGGCTCGCGCGTGAACTCGACGAAGAAGCGCAGGGTGCCGTAGCCGACGAGGAACACCGCGGCGAGAAGGCCGGGTCGGTAGGTGCCGCGGCGCAGCGCCCAGCGCTCGGCGGCCCACAGCAACAGGAAGAGCACGATGCCCTCGGTGAAGGCTTCGTAGAGTTGCGACGGATGCCTGGGGACCTGGAGGGGGTCGGCGGGGAAGACCATCGCCCAGGGAAGGTCCGTGGGCCGGCCGTAGAGCTCACCGTTGATGAAGTTGCCGATGCGCCCGAAGAAGAGCCCGGGCGTGCCCGCGAAGGCGAGAGTGTCCGCCACCTCCCCGAAGGGCGCGCGGTACACACGGGCGAAGATCAGGCACGCCGTGACCATGCCCAGCACCGCGCCGTGGAACGACAGCCCCCCATGCCAGACCCGCACGAACTCCAGCGGGTCGTCGAGGAAGTGGCCGGGGCGATACACGATGGCGTACACGATTCGGGCACCCAGCAGCATGCCGAGGACGAGATACGCGATCCACGCGTCGAGGTCGGCCTCGCTCATGGCCACCATCCCCCGCCGGATGCGCCTTCCTGCGAGCCGGAAGCCCACCAGGTATCCCACCAGGTACATGACGCTGTACCAGCGGAGGGAGAAGGGCCCGATGCCCACGATCTCCGGCGAGATGCGCGGATAGGGTAGGGACACCTAGCAGGGCGGTCCTGCGCCGATGTCGGGAAGGGGTGGGAGCTTCACGGAGCCCGTCGTGCTCCCGTCCACGGCTGGGCCGGGGTCGCCGCCAGGCCGCGGAGGATCACCTCGACGGAGGAATCGAAGATGCGGTCGGGGTCGCAGGGTGAGAGGTCCGCCAGTCCCATGTGGACGTGCAGCGTCGCCTGGAGCATCAGCCCGGACAAGAGCAGCCGCGCCGAGACCGCGGCGTCCGCCTCGGGTCGGAACTCCCCCGTGCGCTTGCCCTCCTCGATGAGGGCTTCGACCAGGGTCCATCCCTCGATCGGGCCCACCTCCGCCCAATGCCTGAACAGGGCGGGGAACTCCACGCTCACCTCTCCGAGCATGAGACGCAGCGCGTGCCCCCACTCGGGCTCCATCCAGTGCTGCCACACCTTCCTGAGCGCCAACCGGACCTTCGCCGACGCCGGCGCCTTCTCGGCCGCCAGGACCTCGGTGATCTCCGTGAAGATGGCCCGATGCCGGCTCTGGACGGCCCGGCGGAGGAGGTCCTCCTTGCTGTCGAAATAGTAGTAGATCGCGCCCTTCGTGACCCCGACCGCGTCCGCCACTTCCTCGAGGCGGGTGGCACGGTACCCACGCTCCGCGAACACGCGGAAGGCGGCCTCCATGAGGGCGGCGGGTGGAGCGTCGGTCTCCGCGGGGGGGCGAGCGTCGGTCTTGGGCATACCTATGAGTATATTCCTTCCCTTCAAGGGGGCAAGTACCCTCCTGGCCCCTGTTTC
>JBFYZE010000369.1:0-3164 GCA_041309665.1 Gemmatimonadales bacterium
GTGCTCTTCCGATCTCGCCTCCCTCGTGCTCGCCGACGCCCCGCACCCCCCCGCCGCGCGCCCGCCCCAGGTGCTGGTGGTGGACGATGACGCCGACGCGCGCCTCCTGGTCGGGGACACCCTGGGCAAGCACGGGTGGGAGATGACGGAGGCGGCGGACGGGGCCACGGCCCTCATGATCCTGGGAAGGCGCCGGGACCTGTCGCTCGTGGTGCTGGACCTGGGGCTTCCCGACATCGACGGCCTGCACGTGCTGCGTGCGCTGCGCGCCTCCCCGGAGACGACCCACGTGCCCGTGATCGTCCTCACCGGCCGAACCGACCGGGACACGGAGCACAGCGTCCTGGAGCTGGGCGCCGACGACTACATCCGGAAGCCGCTGGATCCGCCCATCCTCCTCATGCGCGCCAAGGCCGTGCTGCGCAGGTCGCGGCTCGACTAGCGCGAACTGCCCGGGCCTCCGGCGAGCCACGCCTCCAGCCGCACCGAGCCGTCGAAGCGCACCTGGATCCCGTCACGCTCGGCGGTGACGAGGTAGGCGTCGCCCGCCGCCTCGTAGGTCACGTGCTCGCCCAGGAGCGGCCGCAGCACCTCCGGTCCGGGGAGCGCTCCCGAACGGGCACGGTGCGCCTCCACCTCCCGCACCACGTGCGCCACCGCCCAGCGCAGGTCGGCCTCCACATCCGCCGCGGGCTGGGCGCGGGGCCGGAGCAGGGGGACGAGCGCGGCCACGGCCACGCTCAGCGCCAATAGCCCGCCCAACACCCAGAGGCGGCCGTGCCCGACCCTCGGGGCGTCGAAGCGGAGCACCGGGCGGGCGCCCGCCATCGGGCCCTCCACGCCCAGGTGCCGGCTGGCGCGCTGCACCGCCGCCAGCATCTCCGGCGGAGGAGCGTCGCCGCCGGCCGCGCTCCCGACGGGGGCCCCGGGGTCCTTATCCAAGCGAGGTCATGAGGTCGAAGACCGGCGTGTACATGGCGGCCACGATCCCGCCCAGCACCACCCCCAGGACGACGATGAGCGCAGGCTCCAGCGCCTTCATGGCGCCGTCCAAGGCCGCCTTCACCTCCATCTCGAAGAAGTCGGCGACCTTGTCCAGCATCTCCTCCAGCCGTCCCGACTCCTCCCCCACCTTCACCATCTGCGCCATCAGGGACGGGAGGATCTCGGCCTTGGCCAGGGGTGTGGCGAGATCCGATCCCGCGTGGATGGCGTCACGAGCGTCCAGCACCGCCGCCTCCACCTCGCTGTTGGCGGAGATGCGCGCGGCGGCCAGGAGGACGTCGGAGAGCATCACGCCCGAGTGCAGCATGGACGCCATCGCCCGGGTGAGCCGGGCGACCGCCGCCTTCTTCGTGAGCGGACCGATCAGGGGCAGACGGAGCAGGAGGTAGTCGGCCCACCGGCGACCGCCCTCGCTCCTCAGTCCCTGGCGGATAAGGAGCGCCAGCGTCCCCGCCGCGATGAGAATAACGTGCCAGTACCCGCGGACGGCGTCGGATGCCCCCATCAGGATGGCCGTGGACATGGGGAGGTCCACTCCCTCCGAGGCGAACAGGTCGGCGAACACCGGCACCACGAACGTGAGGATGGCCCCCACGGCCAGGACGGCGACGGAGAGCACGACCACGGGGTAGACCATGGCGCCGAGCAGGCGCTCACGGAGGGCGTGGGACGCCTCCAGGTACACGGAGACGCGCTCCAGCGCCTGGGGGAGCGTCCCTCCCACCTCCCCGGCCTCCACCATGTGCACGTAGATGGGCGGGAAGATCTGGGGATGGGCTCGCAGCGCGTCGGAGAGCGAGGCGCCCCCGTTGATGTCCTGGGCCACGCGGCGGAGCGCCGCGCGCAGGGTCCGGTCGGTGGTCAGGCCGGCGAGCATCTCCACGGTCGCGAGGAGAGGGAGCGCAGCGTCGACCAGCGTCGCGAGCTGCCGGGTGAACACCGCGAGCGCCCTGGGATCCACCGAGCCCCGCACCGGCGGGGGCGCCTCGGTGGACACCGGCGCCAGCGACACCGGCGTGAGCATCTGCTCGGTGAGGATCCGCCGTGCCTCCCCCTCCGATGCCGCGTCCACGATCCCCGTGAAGCGTCGCCCGTCCCGGTCCCGGGCCGCGAACTTCCAGCCCTGCTCCGCTCCGTTGCTCATCCCACCACCTCGAACCAGGAACGTTCCGTGGCCCCGGGAGCGCCCGCACCGGGCGTCACGCCGGAGATGCCCGCCTGGGCCCTCTGCGCTGCGCAGCTGCTGTACTGGATGATGCCGCCGTTCGAGACGTCGCTCATGGATCCGCCCCCCGACCCACCGCGCACCAGGATCCCGCCGTAGATGCGGCCGGTGGAGGTCATGTCCAGGGACCCGAGGACGACGACGATCCCGTAGTACTGGAAGGTGCCGTCGATGGTCAGGTTGCCGTCCACCAGGAGGATCCCCTGCCCCTGTCCCGTTCCCGAGAGCCTGAGGTTGCCCGTAGCGCGCACGATGGGCGACCAGCCTCCGCACGGTCCCGACGGCGTGAGGGGGGAGCCCCAGTTGGTGTTCACCGCCGTGTTGCACGTCCCTCCGGTGGTCCTTGGCCCCACCACGCCGTTGAGCCTCGTGCCCCCGGGGAAGGTGAACCTCGCCTGGGCGGCCAGCGCCGCGTAGGTGATGGGGCCCAGGTCGGCGAAGTCGGCGTCCGCCACCGTCGTGTCCTCCTCGATGTCGGGGGACCCGGTGATGAAGCCCCCGTTCCGGATGTCGATCCGGGTGGCGTCGGACGTGACCACACCCGGCAGGTCCGTGCGGGCTCCCGGGCACATGGCGCTCGTCCACCCCGGCGGGATGGCGTCGGCCCCGCGGATGTGGGAGTCGGGGATGGGCCTGGCGGGGCTGCGGATGCGCAGCCTGCTCTGCACCTTGAACGCCGCCTCGCAGCACAGGGCGCCGCTCGAGGTGGCCTCCACCACGGTGACCACCGTGCGCCGGGCGCTGCCGGGGGGTCTCACCACGGCGGTGGTGCGTACCAGCACCCGGTTCGCAGCGGTCAGCCCCACCGCCACCGGCGCGCGGCGGACCACGGAGCGGTAGCGCGACCCGTCGGGCAGGGTCTGCCAGTCGAGGAGCAGCGAGTCCCCCGCCGCCGGGAGCGCGGGGACCGCCGTCGCCCAGAGCGCCAGGGTGC
>JBFYZE010000370.1:0-3842 GCA_041309665.1 Gemmatimonadales bacterium
TGCGCACGCTTCCCGGTGACGAGGACCTCGCCGGGCCCGGAGCGCTCGCCGCGCGCCTCGCGGAGCTGTGGGGAGCGACGGAGAAGGCGTGGGTGATGGCCGTGGACGCGGGGCCCCGGTACGACCCGCTCGTGGCGCTCCTCACCGATGCTGGGATCCCCGTGCTGCGCCGCGCCGATCGGGCCACCATGCTGCTCGGGCGCTACGTGATGGCACGTTTGGAGACTTAGGGCGCCACAAGGACTCGAGGGCTTGCGGCGGGCCCGCTATCATTGGTTGAGCGAGAGAAACAGCAGAGCCACCTGTTTCATTCCAACGAACAAGCCGTCGATTTCGGCTTCTTCCTGGAGCGTGTGCCCACCGCGTCCACGAGTTCTCCCCACGCTGATCGCAGGGATGCCTTTCTCCATTGCGACGTTGGCATCCGTCACTCCCCAGGCGTCCACACGCGGCTCGACACCCAGGAACCTCAGGACTTCTTCCGCGGTCTTCACGAGCGTCGAGTTGCGGGCCCCCGGAATCTGAACGGCCGGGTCGTCTCTCCGGGTAATCTCGACCTCGACACCTTCCTCCTCCGCCACCCTCAGGCAGATCTCGTCGATTCGACGACCAGCGCGGTCGAGTTCGTCTTGATCGTGGGACCTCAGATCCGCGTGGAACGCCGTCTCCTCGGAGACCGCGTTTCTTGAACGTCCACCTTGCACGAGGCCGATATTGATCACGGTCCACTTCTCACGGGGTTCCGTGGGAACTGGGATCTCGTAGATCTCCTGGATCGCCCTCGCCATGGCCAGGTTCGGATTTGGAACTCCCTTGCTCGACAGAGTGTGGGCGCCCGGTCCCTTGAAGGTGATCTCACGGCCGCCGAACCCGAACGCCCCGTAGGTGATGCTGCCCAAGCCGCCATCCATCGCGATCACCTTGTCGAATCGCTCTGTCGTGTTGTTGAAGTAGTGTTTCATGCCGACCTTGGCGACTTCCTCGCCAACGGTCACCAGGAAGTAGTAATCGTGGACGGGGGAGAATCCGGCGTGTTTGAGTGCGCGCAAGGTCCAGAGCAGGTTGATGCAGCTGGCGGTATTGTCTCCGATTCCTGGTGCCTTCAGGATGTTCCCGTCTCTTATGACGCGAATGTCCCAGAGCTCCTGGAACACGGTGTCCATGTGCGGTGCGAAGACGATCTTCTGTCCTCTCCCTGTCCCCCTCCAAATCCCGATTACGTTGCCGGCCTCGTCGATGTGGACATCCTCCAGACCGGCAGCCTCGAACTGCTCTACGAAATACCTTGCCCGTCGCTGTTCGTGACCGGAAGGTGCCGGGATCTCGGTGAGAGAGATCCACTCCTCGATGATGTCGTCTCGGTTCTCGTCGATATAAGCGAACACGTCGCGCGCGAGAGGAGAGGAGGCAATCTCGGGAGTGAACAACGACTGTTGGGCCGCAGCGGCCGCCGTGAGAACGGCAGAGAACGCGACAACCGAAACGAATATCCTCTTCATTCGAAGACACCTGTCCAGTGGCTGCGATGAGCGCGGCGACAGCCTTCGTTGTGTGTTCGAGAAGAAGGTACCCGCGGAATTCCGGCAGGAACAGAGGAACCGTCGTGGGGCTCTCGGAGCGGTGCGGTTAGGTTCCCATCAGCGGCTACCCGGCGCGTCGGGGGCGGCCTCACGCATCGTCGAACGGCTCGCCGACACCTACGAGAACGTGCGCCCGGTATGAGTCGGTGAGACACATCTCGGACACGGCACCGGGAAACACGGAGCGCCGCAAGGGAGCGAGCCCTTGCGGCGCCTGGCCGTCCGAAGTGTCCCCGGCGCGACTCGAACGCACGACCTGCTGCTTAGGAGGCAGCCGCTCTATCCACCTGAGCTACGGGGACGGCGAGGGGAAGATAGCCGCTCCGTTTGGGGGTGGGAACCGCAGCCCTCACCCCTCCTCGTCCGCTGCTCGCCGCCCCGCCAGGTACCCCACGATGTAGGAGCGGAGCGTGGCCTCGAACCGGGTCATCTCCGGGGTCGCCTTGAGGCCGGCCTCGCCCTTCCGCTTCAGGGCCTCGGCGAGCTTGCCCACCGTGTCCACCACCTCGAGGACGTGGGGGTCGAAGCCCAGGGCCAGCTCGTCCGCGTCCATGTGGGCGTCGTCACCGATCCCGGTGACCACCACCTCGTCCAGGTCCATGTCGGCCCGGGTGATGGTGCCGATGAGGGGCGCGCGTCGCTGGATGGGCTCGTCCGGGGAGATGAAGGCGTCGTCGTCGCCCTGCGCCGCCATCCGTCGGATCGGGTCGTCGGGGGACATGAACGCGCCCGCCGGAACCTCGCCTGTGCGCTCGGGGATCGGGTCGTCGGGGAGGATCATGGCCGACGACAGGTCGTCCGAGGTCGCTCCCGGGCGCTGCGCCGCCGGCTTCCGGGACCCTGGGGGGAACGCGGGAGGAGGAAGCCGCCGCCCGCCCTGCCCATCACCGGAGGGGCCGTGGACCGGCGATCCGCCGCCGTTGGGGTCGAAGTCACCAGTCATGCCGGCACACCCGTCTCGTTGGACCGGCGGACCGAGCCCGTCTCGGCCGCCCACCTCTCCGCAATATACGGACCCCCGGAACCCCGCGAAACGACGGCCGTGTGCCGCCTACAGCACGAACTTTATGACCACGAACCCGCCCACCAGCAGGACGACGAACGCCACTGCGAGCAGGTCGAAGTACTTGTCGATGAAGCGGGCGATGGGCGGTCCGAACTTGTAGATGAGTCCGGCCACGGCGAAGAACCGGAGGGCGCGGGAGAGCACGGACGCCAGAACGAACGTGGCGAAGTTGATCCCGAACACGCCTCCCGACAGGGTGAAGACCTTGTAGGGAATGGGCGTGAGTCCGGCGATGAAGACGGCCCAGAAGTCATACCGGTCGTAGAGGCCCCGCACCATCTCGAACGCCTCGGGCGTCACGCCGGGCACGAAGGCGAAGAACCACTGGTCCACCATGTGCCAGGCGCCGGCGCCGATGGCGTACCCGGCCATCCCTCCCAGGACCGATCCTGCCGTGCAGATAGCGGCGAAGCGGAGCGAGCGCGCCGGTGCCCCGAGGCAGAGGGCGATGAGGAGCGGGTCCGGGGGGATGGGGAAGAAGGAGGACTCGGCGAACGACAGCAGGAAGAGCGCGGCCGGACCGTACGGTGTCTCGGCCCAATGCAGCACCCAGTCGTAGAGCCGGCGGATCCAGCCGGGCCGGCCGTGGCCGTGGGCCACGCCCCCCACATGCTCTCCTTCCGTGCTCATGCCCCGGCCTCGTCCTTCCACGCGAACCTCCCGAGGAGCGGCACGAAGGTGCAATCCCCCTTCACCACTTCCTCGGACACGATGAACCCGTCCTTGCGCACCAGGAGGAGCTCCTGGGAGTCCCTGGAGCCCACCGGGATGAGCATTCGGCCGCCCTCCCCCAGCTGGTCCACCAGCGCCGAGGGGATGGAGGGCGACGCCGCCGACACCACCACCACGTCGAAGGGGGCGTACTTCCGCCACCCGATGGTCCCGTCGCCCACCAGGAGCGCCACGTTCTTCAGCGTCAGGGTGTCCAGGGCCCTGCGCGCCCTCTGCGAGAGCTCGCGCACCCGCTCCACCGAGTAGACCCGGTCGGCCATGAGCGCCAGGAGCGCCGTCAGGTAGCCGCTCCCGGTCCCGATCTCCAGCACCTTCTCGTCCCGGGTGGGACGCAGGAGGGTCAGATAGTGGGCCTGCAGCGAGGGCTGGGACGCCGTCTGCTGGTACCCGATCGGGAGCGGCGCATCCTCGTAGGCCCTTGGCCACATGCCCTCGGGCAGGAAGATGTGCCGCGGGACGCGATC
>JBFYZE010000371.1:0-2522 GCA_041309665.1 Gemmatimonadales bacterium
CGCGCCTCCTGCAAGCCCGGGCCGCCGCGGAGGCCGGGTACCGCGCGGCCCTGGCGTCCGCAGCCGCGGCGCCACTCGAGGAAGTGCCGATCGGGGGCGAAGCCCCGGTCGCGGGAGGCTCGGTAGGCGGGCACGCCTTCAGGAGCCGTGCCCTGCGCCTCACCCGCGAGTCGTGGTGGATCGAGGGGGAGGGCCGCGCGGCTTCCGAGCGGTGGGGTGTGGGCGTCGGGGGGCCGGCGTGGATCCTCGACCCGGTGGGCCGCCTGGACGACCGGACCGGCGTCGTGGAGCTGGCCGGGGCCCGCGCATGGGTCCCCGGCATCCGCGTGGATGCGTTCACCGTCCCGGAGTCGGTGCCCTTGCCGGGAGACGAGTGCGTGAGGTGGGGGGCGGTGCTCGATTCCCTGCGCGCCCTGCAGGACCTCCCCGGGGTCGTGCGCGCGGGCGCGAATCCCGGCGGCGAGCCTTCCCTGGGTCTCCTCGGTCCCCGGGAGCTGGAGGAGGCGCTCGAGCCGCTCGGGTGGCCCCGAGGGTCGCCGGGCCCGTCGGCATCGGACGGTGCCTGCGACCGGGACGATCCGCTGAACCTGGGCGACCCCGACCACCCGGATGCGGCGTGTGGTGACCATGTCCCGGGGCGCTTCCACGAGGGGGACCTCACGCTCGAAGGGGGCGTCGGACAGGGGCTCCTGGTGGTCACCGGCGACGTGACCTTGTCAGGTACCCGCTTCCACGGGGTGGTGCTGGCGGGGGGCTCGCTCGCCCTGCGGGACGGCGCGTGGCTCCTCGGGGCCGCACGGGTCGGCGGCGGGCTGGCCGTGCAGGCAGGGTCGCGCCTGACCGGCTCCGGGTGCCGGGTCCTACGCGCTCTCGAGGCGGCCTCCGCGCCTCTGCGGCGCCCCATTCCCCTGATGCCGCCGATCCCCCTGGGCCCCGCCCGACCGGGGTCGTGGTCCACGCCGCTCACCCGGGCGGGGCGGCAAGAAGTGCTCAGGGAGGGCAAGCCCGTCCCGGGGTGGACGGGTGCGGGCGGTGGGCGGACGGGGCCGTGGCTTTTTCCAACTCGCTATACCATATATGGTTAGCGGAGGCTCCGCCTCCCGACTCGGGAAGGCGCACGGCTCTTGCCGATCTGGTCACTCCCGGGGTGCGTCGCCCCGGCTCGCGGAGGCGAGGAAACCGAATGGGTCCGACAAGGAGCAACCCGGGCTTCACCCTGGTGGAGCTGGTCGTGGTCATGGTGCTGCTCGGCCTCATGGCCGGCATCGTGATTCCCCTGCTTCGCCCGGAGAAGTTCGCGATGGACGGAGCGGTCGTCACGGTCGCGACGACGTTGATGGCGCAGCAGCGCAGTGCCGTCCTCCGCCAGCACGACGTGGTGGTGGCGGTGGACGAGGCGGAGCGCCGCATGCGGGTGCACTACGACACCGACAACGACATGGACATGGACACCGGTGAGCAGTGGTTCGTCGTGGAGCTGGGGGAGGGGGTGGTCTTCGGGCGCGGAGGCGCCCCGGCCTTCCCCCTGAGCTCCGTGCCCATCTCCATGACCCAGATGCAGGGAGGGCTTCCCGCCCTCACGTTCCACCGCAACGGGAGCGCCAGCGAGGAATCCATCGTGTACCTGACCTCGGACAGGGCGGGGCCCTCCACGTTCGCGCACGAGGCGCGTGCCCTCGAGATCGAGCGCGCCACGGGCCGGGTGACCTGCTGGTCGTACGCCTCCGGGACGTGGGTGAAGACATGCTGAGGAACGAGGCCGGGACCCCGCGGACGGGGGGCGCGGCGGGCTTCACGCTCATCGAGATCACCATCGCCATCCTGATCCTCACCGTGGCGGTGCTGGGGATCGCGTCGTCCGCGGGGAGGCTGATCGCGCCCGCGCTCTCCGCCGAGGCGGACTTCCAGGCGCTCCAGGCCGTGGAGGACCGGCTTTCCCGGATCCGCATGGAGCCGAGGTACGCGAAGCTCGACAGCCTCTTCGCGGGAACCCAGACCAACCTTCCCGGCCTGACCGGCTACACCCGGACGACGGCGGTGACCCGGACGCGCACGACGCTGACCGGCGGCAAGGTCCTGGACTACACCACCCTCGTGGTCACGGTCACCGGCCCCCGCCTGAAGGCTCCCCTCTCCCGCAAGCTCGTGGTGGCTGCGCCATGACCACTCAGACGGAAGTCCGCCGGGGTGAGCAGGGGATGACGCTCATCGAGATGGTCATCTCCCTCCTCATCTACGGCATCATCGTGGCCGGGGCCCTCGGCTTCGCCGCGGCGCAGAACACGGCGCTCCACAAGGGGCTGGACATCATGCGCTCGCTGCAGAACGCCCGGTACGCCCTCCGCGCCCTGGAGACCGACCTGATCACGCTCGGCACCAACCTCCCCGGGGCCCAGCCCGCCCTGGTCGCGGCCGGGCGGGACGTGATCGTGTTCAACGCCGACTATGCCAGCAACCGCGCGAACGACGTGTTCGCCTCGTACATCGACCCGGACGCGCTGAGCGGTGAGGTGACCGCGATG
>JBFYZE010000372.1:0-4962 GCA_041309665.1 Gemmatimonadales bacterium
TCCTGGGGGCGGCGGTCCCGGAGAGCTGGCCCCCGGGCGAGTACGACGAGGCCGCGCAGCGCTTCTTCCTCGCCCGCCTGCTCGCCGCAGGGAGCGAGGGGACCGGGTGGTACGGGTGGTACGCCATCCGCAACGCGGAGGGAGTGATCCCATCCACGGTGGTGGCCATAGCCGGGTACTACGGTCCGCCTTCGGCGGAGGGCGTCGTCGAGATCGGCTACTCGGTCTGCCCCGAGTGGCGGGGTCAGGGATACGCCACCGAGTTCGTCCGCGCTCTCACGGAGCACGCCGTCCGGGAAGGGCGCGTGACGCGCATCCTCGCGCACGCGTTCGCCGCCAACCCCGCGTCGGTGCGGGTGCTCGAGCGTTGCGGCTACACGCGCCTGGGGCCGGGCACCGAGCCCGGGGTGTTCCGCTTCGCCTACGCTCCGGGTGCCATGGCCGGGTGACCGACCCGGCCGGGCCAGGATGACGCGTCCAGGTCAGCGGCGAATCCTCTGGATGCTCCGGATGGTGTCGACCGTGGTGCGCTCGACGCTGGACGACAGCGTCTCGAGCTGCGTGACGTATACCCCGTTGAGCGGCACGCGCACCAGAGTCCCGTCAACGATGTGGCTGATGCCCGTGGTGTCGTGGATGACGTAGGTGATCCCGTCCAGCCGGCCGATCACCATCATCACGTGTCCGGGGATGAAGAGCAGGTCCCCCACCTGCGCGTCCCGCAGGACGGCGAGGCGGCGCTCGTGGGTGTCCACCTCGGTGAAGCCGACGCGGTCGAGGGCAGGCGTGTTCGCCTGGTCCCCGGTGTTCCGGGGGAGATCCACGCCGAACGAGCGGTACACCTCGGACACGAAGCCGCTGCAGTCGCGCCCGTTGTAGCCGTGCCCCCAGCCATACCGCTCGCCGAGGAACTTGAACGCCTGCCGGAGGATCCCGCCCGCCGTGAGGGGGAGGTGATCGGCAGCTACGTCCGCGGTGAGCGGGAGGAGGGCGGGGACCAGCTCCAGGCTGCCGTCCTCCGTCCGCACCGGTAGCTCCACGACGTGCCCCGCGTAGGGGTTCTGCCCGTTCACCACCGAGTCCGCCGGCCAGTCGGCCAGGAGCGGCACGCGCACACCCATGTCCAACTGCAGCTCGGACAACTCGGGGCGCTCGGGGGTGAACACCGTGTGCACCTTCGCGCCGGTCACGACCAGGTACGGCGTCTTCCGCGCGTAGCCCAGGACCGCCTCCCGCGATCCCTCGGCGACGTGGGACTTCTCGATCCACGCGGCGTAATGCCGGCTCACGACGAACCACCACCCCCCGTCCCGGCTCTCATGCACGATCACCGCGGGCGTCCCCGGGAAGAGCGCCGATTCCTGCCACCGGTCGATGTCCGTGTTCCCGAGGCTGGAGAAGACCCGGAGCCGGGTGGGGAAGGTGCGCAGGTCGGCGCGCCGGGTGACGAGGGCGAAGCGGAGCGGCTGCTCCGGGGGGATGGCGTCGAGGTGCACGGCGTCCACGACGGCCGCGATGGCCCCAGCGGGCACCGAATCCCCCCGCTCGTCGAAGAGCTGCCGGGTCGGCGGCTGGGAGCGGCCCTCCACCCACTCCCTGACCCGGGCCCCCGTGAGCACCGAGGGGAGGCGCTCCAGGTCGTGGAGGGACGGATCCTCGGCCAGCATCCGCCGGTTCCGCTCCGCGACCTCTGTGGGGGACAGGATCACGCGGTCCGGGTCGGCCTGCAGCTTCACCCAGAACTCGGGCCGCAGCTGCTCCGGGCCGACGCCGACCACCCCGTGGCCGGGGACGGCGACCTGGGCGGGGGCAGGGGACGCGGCGATCGAGGCGGCGAGAAAGGCGAGGGCGGAGATGACGGGGCGCAGGCTCATGGGTTCTCCTCCCTCACCACCCGATGACGTAGTTGTCCTTGGCCGGCGCCACACCTCCGAGCATGACGCCCCGGGCGCGGTCCAGCAGGATCATCTTCACCGCGCCGGCTCCCGAGGCGGCCTGCTCGTAGGGCCCCTGCAGCTCGGTCACCTGGAGACGGTGCCCCCTCGCCTCCAGCGCCGGCCCGACCTGGTCCGCCAGGACGCGGGGGATGGTCAGGCGCCCGGGCGAGCGCTGCGGGAAGTTGGACTGGCGGAACGCCGTGCTGGTGACCGTGGGGGCCTCCACCGCCTGCTGCGGGTCCATCCCGAACTCCACCACGTTCAGGAACGTCTGCAGCATGGCCTGGGGCTGGTTGTCCCCGCCGGGCGTGTTCCAGGCCAGGAACGGCTTGCCGTCCTTGAGCGCCATGGCCGGGTTGATGGTCTGCCGCGGCCGCTTTCCCGGCATGAGGAGGTTCACGTCACCATCCTCGAGGCTGTAGTAGGTCATGCGGTTGTTCAGGACGAACCCCAGCCCCTCCACGATCATCCCGCTCCCGAAGGTCTGGTTCACGCTGTGCGTCACCGAGACCACGTTCCCCCAGCGGTCGGCGATGGAGAACGACGACGTCTCGCCGTCGCGCTCGGCGGCCCCGGCGCCCGCCGCGGACGCCGCGTCTCCCGAGCCGGTCGTGTAGCGCGCCTCGTGCCCGGCCAGGACCGCCTTGCCGCCCCGTGGGTCCCCGGGAGGCGCCACCGTGTCCAGCGCCGCGTCCATCCTGATGAGTCCGCGCCGGAGCGCTGCGTACTCCGGGGACAGGAGCTCCGTCACCGGCATGTCCTTCACGAACGCCGGATCGGCGATGTACTGGTTGCGGTCGGCGAAGGCGAGCTTGAGCGCCTCGGTGACCACGTGGACGTAGTCCGGGGAGTGGAGCCCCATGGCCTTCAGGTCGAACCCCTCCAGGATCTCGAGGGCCATGAGCATCGCGATCCCCTGGGAGTTGGGCGCGCTCTGCACCACGTCGTAGCCCCGGTAGTCGGTCCGCACGGGGTCGTGGAACTCGGCGCGGATGCCGGCCAGGTCGTCCATGCCGATGAGCCCGCCCTGCTCCGCGTAGAAGTCGGCGATGCGCCGGGCGATGTCGCCCTTGTAGAACACCTCCGCGCCCCCCTGGGCGATGGCGCGGAGCGACCTGCCCAGATCCGCCTGCACGAAAACGTCGCCGGCCCCGACGGGCTTGCCTCCGGGAAGGAGGACGCGCGCCGAGGAGGGGTACTTGGACACCTTCCGCACGCTCCCCTCGTGGTTGCTCGCCCCCCACACGCTCACCGGGTGGCCCCGCTCCGCCGTCTCGATGGCGGGCGCCAGCAGCTCGGCGTAGCTCTTGGTGCCGTACGTCTTCAGCGCAAGGTCGAAGCCCGCCACGGCCCCGGGCACAGAGGAGGAGAAGGGCCCGTCCGAGGGGATCCCCCCCATCTCCCGGTACTTCGCCGCCGTCGCCAACCGGGGAGCCACCCCCGTGCCGTTGATGAGGACGACCCGGTCCTCGGCGGCGATGTACGCCAGGATGAACGCGTCGCCCCCGATCCCCGCCTGGTGGTGCTCCACCACCGTGGTCATGTAGAAGGCCGCCACCGCAGCGTCGATGGCGTTCCCCCCGGCCTCCAGCGCCTTCTGGGCGGCCATGGCCTCCAGCGGGTGCTCGGCGGCGATCATGGCCTGCGTGCCCATGATCACCGGACGCCACACCGGGCGGGCCGACGGCTCCTGCGCGGTCGCAACGATGGGGAGGAGGGCGAGGAGCGCTGAGGAGAGAAGGGCGCGTCGGATCATCGGCCGGTCGTGAGAGGGAAGGAGACGAGACCTCCGATGTTGCGGAAACGCGCCGCGGTGCGCCAGGGAGGGGTGAGGGCACCAGGACCCGGCGGGTCGCCGCCCCCTACTCCCCGCGCTCGGCCAGCCAGCGCATCGCCGCTGCTTCCTCGTTCCCCTGCGAGGCCAGCGTCTTCATGCAGCGCCGGATCTTGTTCTTCGCACCAGGGTCGGCGTCTCCCCGGCGCCAGGTGTTGCCCAGGGCCGTCACCACCTCCCGGTTCCAGGCCGCACCACCCCCGAGGAGGTACGCGATGATCGCGTCCAGGTCACCGGCATTCCCGGACTTCACCAGGTGCCTCGCCGCCAGATGCGCCAGCTCCGCGTCCCCCAGGAACCTCCGGCACAGCTCGGCTCGATCCACGTCGACGTCCTTCGCCTCCAGGAGGCCGAGGAACACGTCCCGGCGGAGCTCCCCGTCGATCGTCTCCGACAGCAGGGCCACCACTCGGCCGGCATGCGCGGCGTCGCCGAACTGGAGCAGCCCGTCGATGGCTCCCTTCCGGCGCGCCCGGTCGGGGTCCATGGCCAACTCCAGGCACGTCTCGAACGCCGGCTCGCCGAGGGCGCGGAGTCGGTTCCAGTCTTCGTCCGCGAGATGGGTCCGGACCGCTTCCTCCGTGTTGGACGGAGTCCATCCTCGCAGGGCGAGCCCCCTGGTCAGCGCCTCGCGGAGGTCGGCGTCCCCACGCGCGAGCGCCGCGGCCAGGGGCCCAGGGTCGGCCGTGGGGACGACGGCGAGCACGTTCGCGGCCCGCACCCGCCGCCTCCAATCCCGATGCCCCAGGTCCTCCTCGGCGCGGGCGGCGACCTCCCCGGCGACGGCGGACGTGGCCCAGGCGGGGTCGTTCCGAGTCAGCACCTCCAGGGCCGCTCCCCGTACCGCCCGATCCACGTCCCCCGCCGCGGCCACCAGCGGCGCCATGATCTCGGTGCCGCCCACCGTGCCCAAGGCCCGGACGGCGGCGAGCCGGACCTCCTGGGTCTCGTCCGCCAGGCCAGACACGAGGGACCGGATCGCAGCGGCGCCCGACAGCTCGGCCAGGCACGTCAGCGCTGCGGCCCGCACCTCCGCATCCGCGTCGCGGAGGGCAGGAGCCAGGAGCGGGACGGCCTCGGGGCCGGCGAGCTTCGCGAGAGCCCAGGGCACCAGCCTCCGGACCAGCGCGGACTCGTCGGACAGCCGCCGGGCCACGGTCTCCGCGGCGCCCCGGTAGATCGGAAGAGCAC
>JBFYZE010000373.1:0-8540 GCA_041309665.1 Gemmatimonadales bacterium
CGCGCCCTCGGCCTGTCCACCGCCGACAAGCCAGAGTCACAGGAGATCTGCTTCGTCCCCACCGGGGACTACCGGGACCTGCTGCGCCGGAAGCTCGGCCCGATCCACCCCGCCCTCCAGCCGGGGAGGCTCGTCGACCGGGCGGGGAACGTTCTCGGGGAGCACGAAGGGTACGCCGGCTTCACGGTGGGCCAGCGGAAGGGGCTCGGCGGCGGACTCGGCGAGCCCCGGTTCGTCCTCGAGATCCGCCCCGATACCCGGGAGGTGGTGGTGGGGACTCGGGAGGAACTCATGGCACGCCACGTGGAGGTGCGCGAGCTGAATTGGCTCACCGAGGTGCCGGAGGTCGGGTCACACCTCCGGGTCCAGTTGCGCCACCGCGCCGCGGACGTCCCCGCCCTGGTGCGCGAGGCGGGAAACCGGGTGATGCTGGAGCTCCTGCAGGAGGTGGCCGCGGTGACCCCGGGGCAGTCGGCGGTCTTTTACGGCGGGGATCGCGTCCTGGGAGGCGGACGGATCGTGCGCGCGGAGCCGGCTGCCGGATACCCGAAGCTGCCCGGAGGGCGCCCGCCCGGCCCCTCCTAGTGCTTCAGCCCCGTGAGCTGGGCGAACTCCTCCATGGCGCGCTGCTCCTCGTCAGAGAGCTTGGCCGGGACCTCCACCTTCACGTCCACATACTGGTCTCCGGTCCGTTCACCCTTCGCGATCCCCTGCCCCTTGATGCGGAATCGCGTCCCCGTCTGGGTCCCACGGGGGATCTTCAGCACGACCTTGGTGCCTCTCACGGTCGCGACCTTGATCTTCGAGCCCAGCGTCGCCTGCACGATGTTGATCGGGACGGTGACGTAGACGTCCAGGCCCTCCCGGCGGAAGAACCTGTGGGGCTGGACCTTGAAGGTGATGACGAGGTCTCCGGCCGGTCCGCCTTCCTTGCCCCGCTCACCCTGGCCCGAGAGGCGCACCTTCGAGCCGCTCTCGGTGCCCTCGGGCACGTTGATCTGGAGCTTCCGGCGCTGGTGGACGGTGCCGCGTCCCTCACAGGAGGGACACGCCGACTCGGGGATCCTCCCCTTCCCGAGGCACGCGGGGCACGGGCGCTTCACCGCGAATCCCCCCTGTCCGAAGGACACGTGCCCGGTGCCTCCGCATTCCGCGCACGCCCGCACCTGGGTTCCGGGCTTCGCCCCGTCCCCTCCGCAGGTGGCGCAGTCCTCCGTGATGGCCACTTCCACGGACACCCTCTCCCCCAGCGCCGCGGACAGGAAGGGGACCTCCACCACGTACTCCACGTTCTGCCCCTTCTGGGGCCCGCGCTTGCGCGCCCCCGGGCCGGACCGCTTGCCCAGGTCGAAGAGGGTGCTGAAGAGGTCGGAGATATTGCCGAACCCGCCCTGGAGGTCGTCGAAGGAGAAGCCGGGATCGCCCGGGCCGGCCCCCGTCCCGGCGGCGCCCCCGGGCCGGTGCGTGGGGCCGCTGCGCCCCAGGTCCCCGAAGGCCCCCAACCGGCGCATCTGGTCGTACTGCTTGCGCTTCTCCGGGTCGGACAGAACGGAGTACGCCTCGCCGATCTCCTTGAAGCGCTCGGCCGCCTGAGGCTTGTTGGGGTTGGCGTCCGGATGGTGCTGCTTGGCGAGCTTGCGGTAGGTCTTCTTTATCTCCTCGGGCGTGGCCTTCTCGGAGACCCCCAGCACGTCGTAGAAGTCCTTCTTCGCAGCCGCCATGGTCGTCCGGGCGCTCCCCTCAGCCGAGCTTGAGGACGCTGACCCGCGCAGGGCGGAGCAGCTGTCCCTTCAAGGCGTACCCCTTCTCGAAGACCATGGCGACCCGGTCCTCCTCCTCCTCGGAATCGGTGGGCACGCGCATCACGGCCTCCATGGTCTGGGGATCGAAGCGCTCGCCGGCGGGATGGAGCACCTCCACCCCCGCGTCGGCGAGGATGCGCTCGAACTTCCGGTCCACCAGGTCGATCCCCTCCAGGATGGCCTCCAAGGTGGCGTTGCCCAGGTCGAGCCCTGCCACCCGCTGGAGGTCGTCCAGGACCCCGAGGAGCTTCTCCACGAACTCTCCCTGGGCACGGCCCCAGAGGGCCGCACGCTCCTTCTCCACGCGGCGCCGGTAGTTCGCGAACTCGGCGACGAGGCGAAGATGTCGGTCGTTGAGGCCCGCCAACTCCCTCTGGAGCTCCGAGAGCTCGTCGTCGGGCTCCGGAGCCGGGGCCTCCGCCTCGAGGGCCGCCCCCTCCGGGACCTCCTCTTCGGCGAGCGTCGGCTCGGCCACCTCCGGTGGCGCCTCCACAGCGCCCGCGGCCGCCTCGGCCGCCGGTGCGTCCATTGGGTCCTTCACGGGTTCTTCGGCCTCTCCTGGACGGTCATCCTCGAGGGGTTCCATCGTGTTCGTCTCCGATACGGAATCCTTCATGCTTTTGTTTTCCGGGAGGTGTGGCCTGCGGACCGGGGCCTTCGCGCCGGCCGGGGCGTTGAAGATATCACGGCCGGCCTGGTTGGTTCAGCCCCGCGCCCCGTCGGGACGCTCCGCGATCATCTCCAGGGAACGCAGGAGGAGGAAGAGCGCGGCCTGGGCCGCCCGTTCGCGGACCGCCTCCCGGTCGCCGGGGAAGCGCTCGCGCCGGGCCTCCACCCGCCCCTCGACGGCCACGGCGTACCAGACCGTGCCCACGGGCTTCTCCTCGGTGCCGCCCTCCGGACCGGCCACCCCCGTCACGCCGATTCCCGCGTCGGCCCCCAGGAGCCGCGCGACCCCCTGCGCCATGGCGGAGGCCACGGCCTCGGAGACCGCCCCCAGTTCGGCCAGCTCTTCCTCCCGCACCCCGAGCACGCCCGTCTTCACGTCGTTGGCGTACGCCACCACCCCGCCGGCGAGGACGTCCGAGGCACCTGGGAAGTCGGTGAGGCGCTTGGCGATGAGGCCTCCGGTGCAGCTCTCGGCCACGGCCAGTCGAATCCCGCGGCTGCGCAGCGCCAGTGAAACCGCCTCGGCCAGGTCTCCCGACGGCGCGTCGAAGCGCCAGGGAGCCAGGACGTCCTCCAGGGCCCTCACGAGCCCGTCGAAGCGGGCGTCGGCCTCCTCGGCGCTCATGTCGGTGGCCTGGAAGCGCAGCTCCACGCCCCGGAGGCCGGGGAGGAAGGCCAGGCGCACGGGCCCGGTCCCCTCCGGGAGGCGCTCGGCGATCCGCTGGGCCAGGACGGACTCGGGGATCCCGGTGGTGCGCACGGCCCTCACGTGCACCGGCGACAGGCGCCCCGAGAACCGCTCCAGGACCACACGTCGGAGATCCCCGGCGAAGATCCCCTTCAGCTCCCTGGGCACCCCCGGGAGGAGAACGACGAGCGCCCCGTCCCGCTCCATGGCCAGGCCCGGTGCCGTACCGCACGGGTTCGTGAGCTTGTGCGCGCCCGCCGGCACCTGGGCGACCCGCCGGTTGGGCTCGGGGAGCTCCGTCGCCCCGCGCTCGCGGAAGCGAGCCCGGAGGGACTCCAGGACCTCGGGGTCGTCGAGGAGCGGGAGGCCGAAGAGGTCGGCCACGGCGTCGCGCGTGAGGTCGTCCGGGGTGGGGCCGAGCCCGCCCGTGACCAGCACCAGGTCCGCCACCGTGAGCGCGTCGGCCACCGCTACCTGGATCTCGCCCGGGACGTCGGCCACGGTGTGCCTGCGCACCACCGGGATCCCGAGCTCGCCCAGCTCCCTCCCCAGCCACGCCGCGTTGGTGTCCACGGTCTTGCCCAGGAGCAGCTCGTCGCCGACGGTCACGACCGCCGCCCGGGGGGATCGCCCCACCCCGCTCACGCCCGCCGCATCACCCCCGGACACCCACCACCGACCGGTATCGCCAGAGATAGTCGAGCATCGAGTAGACGGTGAGCATGAGCGCGGCGGCGAGGGTAACCGCGATCCACATGCCGTGGAAGGCCGCCCACGCCCGCCAGGCCGCAGTCGCGGACCAGCCCCGCCCGTCCACGAGCATCATGAGGGGGTACCAGCACAGCAGCCCGCCGATGAAGAGCGACTGATACACGGCCTTGCGCTTTCCCGAGGCGCCCGCGGCGATGACCACTCCCCTGGCGACAGCGTAGCTGCGGAACACCGTGATGAGGAGCTCGCGTCCGAAGATGACGAGGACCACCCAGAGCGGGAGGGGCCCCCACCAGGGCAGGTGCCACTCCGGGCCACGGTGCGAGATCAGGTAGAACGGGATGAAGGTGGCGGCCAGGAGCAGCTTGTCCGCAAGGGGATCCAGGAGCTTTCCGAGGTCCGTGATCCACCCGTACTTCCGCGCCAGCCACCCGTCCCACACGTCCGACACGCCCGCAACGACGAAGAGCGCGAAGGCCCACAGGCGCTCCCCTACACCGGGCGCCAAGGCCAGCACGAAGATGAGTGGGCACACGGCGATCCTGGCGACCGTGATGACGTTCGGGAGGGTGAGGCGGCTGCCGGCCACAGCGCCGACCCTAGGAGAGGGACTTGACGACTAGCTTGCTCACGCAGGAGAGGGTCTCGAACACACCCTTCCCCTCGATGGCCACTCCCTCGAAGTCCGGCACCCCCAAGGGGTTGATCTGTGCCCGCAGCTCCTCCATGGAGAGGATGTTGGGCATGTCCCGCTTGTTGTACTGGATGGCGAAGGGGATGGTCTGCAGGTCGTACCCGTACGTCTCGAGGTTGTCGTACAGGTTGTGCATGGACTCGATGTTGGCCTCCGCACGCGTCGCCTGGGAATCGGCCACGAACACCAGGCCGTCCACGCCCTTGAGGATGAGGCGGCGGCTCGCGTTGTAGTACACCTGCCCGGGCACCGTGTAGAGATGGAAGCGGGTCTTGAACCCCCGGATCTCGCCCAGGTCGATGGGGAGGAAGTCGAAGAAGAGCGTGCGCTCCGTCTCCGTCGCCAGCGAGATCATCTTCCCCTTCGTGTCCGGGTTCACACGGGAGTAGATGTACTCGAGGTTCGTGGTCTTCCCGCCGAGGCCCGTCCCGTAGTACACGATCTTGCAGTTGATCTCCCGGGAGGCGTAGTTGATCATCGACATGGGTCGACGCTACCTCCTCCTGGCGGCGGGATGTCCGGGGTTCAGCAAGGCTTCCTCGTGCGTCGGGGCCTGGCCCGACAACATATGTTTCCCCACCCTCGGGTCAACAGCCCGCGCCCAAGAGGGCGCGGAAACGTAAAGTCGGCTCGGCAGCCTTCCGGGGCAAGGTCGGCAGGGTTCAAGCCGGCTCCCGGCCGGGCCCCAGCCTGAGCCCAGCGATCTCGTTCTCCATCCGGGCCAGGATGGCGCGGGCCCGTTCCCGGAGCAGGGGGCGCGGCTCCCAGGCGATGAAGTCCCTCAGGACCCGGATGCTGTCCACCGAGGCGGCCTCGCGCCTCATGTGCCCGAGCGCTGCGAGCCGACGCAGCGTGCGCGGGCTGAACAGGTCGCGCCGGTGGCGGGCGATCTGGTTGCGGACGATGAGGGCGAGGACGCCACCGGCGACGGCAGCCGCCAGAATGGTGAGACCCGCTGCCTTCAGCTTCTTGTTCATGGTGAGGTCACATCTCCCGACGGCCCGCCAGGGCCTCGGCGATGGTGGTCCCGTCGACGTATTCGAGGTCGCTCCCCACGGGAATCCCCCGCGCCAAGCGGGTCACCCGCGGGCCGAGCGGACGGAGGAGCTGCTCGAGATAGACCGAAGTAGCTTCTCCCTCCACGCTGGCGTTGGTGGCGATGATGACCTCCCGCAAGGCCGGGGACGACGCGCGCACCCTCTGCAGGAGCGCCCCGATGCTCAGCTCTTCGGGACCGACCCCGTCCAGCGGCGAGAGGCGCCCTCCCAGCACGTGGTACGAGCCCCGGAACTGCCCCGTCCGCTCGATGGCCCCCACCTCGAACGCCTCCTCCACCACGCACAGGACGGAGGGATCCCTGCGGGGGTTCGAGCAGATCTCGCACAGGTCGTTCTCGGAGAAGCTGCCGCATCGAGCGCACGGCCGGATCCGCTCGGCCAGCTCCACGAAAGCGCGGGCCAGGCGGAGCGTGTCGTCCTTGCTCCCCTTCATGAGGTGGTGCACGAGGCGCATCGCCGTCTTCGGTCCGATCCCCGGGAGGCGCGAGAGCTCCCCCGTGACCAGGTCGATCACCGACACGGGCGAACCGCCTCCCACCGGCTCAGAAGAGGCCCGGGAGGCCCGGGAGGTTCATGGGCAGACCGCCTGTGGCCTTGCGCATCTCCTCCTCGTAGCTCTTCTGCGCCTTGGCCTGGGCCTCGGCCACGGCTGCCAGCACCAGGTCCTCGAGCATCTCCACGTCGCGGGCGTCCACGCAGGTGGGATCGATCTTCACCTGCTTCACCTGGCCCTTCCCGTCCACGGTGGCCGTGACCATCCCGCCCCCCGAGGAGGCGGTGATCTTCTGCGCGTCCAGGGACTCCTGGAGCTTGGACATCCTTGCTTGCAGCTGCTGTCCCAGCTGCATGATCTGCTGGAGGTTGGGATTCATGGCCGGCGTGGGCTCACTCCATGAGCTCGAGGTCGAGTTCTTCTACCGCCTTCTCCAGGCGCGGTTCCTTGCGGTACAACGACTTGAGGGTGTCGGCGCGGACTTCCTCCCGGCCGATCCGCTGAGGCGGCTGCGTCTCCCCATGCGAAGCCGAAACACGCACCTGCACCGGGCGCCCGAGCCGCGACGAGAGCGCGGACCGGACCTGCTCCAGGACCGCGGGCTCGGCGAGGCGCTCGCCGGCGGGGCCGGGGGGCGGCGAGATCTCCAGGCCCTCGACGCCCTCCCTCACCGTCGCGGATCGGAGGAAGGCCAGGAGGCCCCGGGGCACCCCCTTCCCTGCGTCGAGCCAGGCGGTCCAGGCCGCCTCCACCGTGGGGGGCCCCTGGGCGTCCGGCGGCGGCGCTTCTGCCGTGGCCGCGGACGCAGCGCCGCGGTGGGGCGTCCCCGAGGTTGCCTGTGGCGGCCCGGGGGGTGGCGTCGCCGCTCCCCCCCTCGGGGCCGGGGCCCCTCCCATGGCCCGGAGGAGCTCCTCCAGCTCCACGGTCCGGTCCAGGTAGCTGAGGCGCAGGAGGAGCATCTCCACGAGGACCCGCGGGTTCGCGCTCCGGCGCAGGCTCCCGTTCGTCTCCATGTCGGCTGCGGCGGAGAGCATGCGCACCAGGTCCCCGGGTGCGAAGCGCGCGGCCCGCGCCGCGAACGAAGCCCGCAGGTCCTCGCGCAGGTCCAGGGGAGCCTCGGGGGAGAGCCTGAGCCGGAGGACGGTGCGAAGGGCGTCCATGAGGCCGTGGTAGAACTCCACCAGGTCGTAGCCCTCGTCCAGGAGTTGCTCCACCACGGTGAAGACCTGCCCGTGGCGGCCGTCGGCCAGGATGTCGAGGAGCTCGAGGTAGCGCTCCTCCTCCACCAGGCCCAGGACCCGTCGCACCGCGTCCGCGTCCACCTCGCCCCCGGTGAGCGACAGGACCTGGTCCAGGAGGGAGAGAGCGTCCCGCATCCCCCCGTCCGCCTTCCGCCCGATGATGCGCAGCGCGTCCTCGGGCGCCTTCAGCCCCTCCTGGGTGAGGACGGAGCGGAGGCGGTCCGCGACGTCGGAGACGCCCATGCGCCGGAAGTCGAAGCGCTGGCACCGCGACAGGATCGGCGACGCCGACTGCTGGATCTTCTGGGGCTCCGTCGTGGCGAAGACGAAGATCACCCGCGGGGGCGGCTCCTCCAGGATCTTGAGGAGGGCGTTCCAGGCCTCCCGGGTGAGCATGTGGGCCTCGTCCACGATGTAGATCTTGTACCCACCCTCCTCCGAGGGTGCGTACATGGCCCGCTCGCGAAGGTCCCGGGCATCGTCCACGCCGCGGTTCGAGGCGGCGTCGATCTCCACCACGTCCAGCGCCGTGTGTCCGCCCCAGATGCGCTGGCAGCTCTCGCACTTGCCGCACGGTTCCCCTTCGGGCGTGCGGTCCGGGCAGTTGAGCGCCATGGCCAGGACACGCGCCAGGGTCGTCTTGCCCACCCCGCGGGGACCGCAGAAGAGGTAGGCATGCCCCACACGGCCGCCCACCACCGCGCGGCGGAGCGTCTCGGACACGTGCTCCTGCACCGCCACGTCGGCGAAGCTCCTGGGGCGGTACTTCCGGGCTAGGGCCGTGTGGGACAAGGCGGGGACGGCTGTCGGTGGGTCGGGGGAGCGTCGGCACGAGGGACGAAAAAAATGCCCCAGGCTACCCGCAGCAACGATCACCGCACTTACCGCTGCTACCTGCGGGGTCCTGACGGGATTCGTGGGCTTTCGTCCTGCGGACCTGGGGCACAACGCAAGCTACCGGGGCCCCCCACCCGGGTCAACGCCGCCCGGGGAACGGACGGTCACGTCCCCGGCCGGGCTCGACACCTCAGGGCCACCCCGGGCGCCAAGCATCCTCCAAGTGCTCGATGACCACGTCGGATCCACCGGCCCGCCTCCGGACCAGGATGGCCATCGCGTCGAACCGGACGGGCAGGGCGTGGAGGCGGTGGTGGTCCACGAACTGGGCCGCCACCACCTCGATC
>JBFYZE010000374.1:0-6863 GCA_041309665.1 Gemmatimonadales bacterium
AGGGCCTTCGAATCGAAGTTGGGATCCACGATCTGATAGGAGGTTCCGTACCGCTTCAGGATCATCGTGTCCTCACGGTGATGGTCAACGATGGGGTTGCCCCGGGGCCTCCGCCCCGGACTCCGACGTCAGGCAGGCCCGGGGTGGAGCAGCGCCGCCAGCTCGTCCGGAGAGAGGTCATCGGTGGAGCGGGTCCCCATCCCCTTGGGCGACCGGGAGTGGGTCCCGCGGCGGGACGTGGAGCGCGATTCTGTCTGCGGCGTGCCCACGTAGTCGAACTCGGCGAGATGGATGCGCTCCAACAGCCGGCCCAGGCGGTGCTCCAGCGTCTTGACCGCACCCAGATCGGTGGCGGTGACGAAGGTCACCGCCATGCCGGTGGCTCCGGCCCGGCCGGTGCGGCCGATGCGGTGGACGTAGTCCTCGGGATCCAGCGGCGGGTCGTAGTTCACCACGTGGGTGATCCCTTCCACGTCCAGGCCGCGCTGGGCGATGTCGGTCGCGACCAGCACCCGCACCTTCCCGGTGGCGAACCTGTCCAACGCCCGCGTCCGCTCCTTCATCTGCCGGGCGGAGTGCATGACGTCGGTGGAGATGCCGTCGCGCTGCAGCCTGGCTTCGAGCACGTCGGCGCCGGCCTTGGTCCGGGTGAAGACGAGCACATGGTCCCATCCCGGGTCCTTGAGAAGCTCCACCAGGAGGTCGGGCTTCTTCTCGGGCTTGACCGAGTACACCAGCTCCGAGATCCCCGAGGCCGTGGTGCCCGAGCGGGCCGCCTCGATCCAGAGCGCGTCGCGCGTGATCCGCGTCGCCAGGTCGTGCACGCCGTGCGGCATGGTGGCGCTGAACAGCATGGTCTGGCGCCCCGATGGCATCCCGCGGAGAACCTGCTCGATCTGCGGGCGGAAGCCCATGTCCAGCATGCGATCCGCCTCGTCCAGCACCAGGTAGCGCACCCCGGAGAGGTTCACGCGCTTGGACTGCATGTGGTCGATGAAGCGGCCGGGTGTGGCCACGAGGATCTCGTAGCCCTTCTCCAGGGCCTCGATCTGCGGGCCGTACCCGACGCCGCCGAAGATGGCCTCCACGCGCACCTGGGTCCCCCGGGCCAGCACGGCGGAGTCGTCCGCCACCTGCTGGGCCAGCTCCCGGGTGGGGCACAGCACGAGCACCTGGAGGCCCTTCCCGCTCTGGATGCGCTCCAGCGCGGGGATCATGAAGGCGGCAGTCTTGCCGGTGCCGGTCTGGGCGATCCCCACCACGTCCTTGCCCTCGAGCCCGGACGGGATGGCCTTCACCTGGATGGGAGTGGGTATGGACCACCCGAGCGCTTCGATGGCGGCCAGGGATGCCTCGGACAGGCCGAGGTCTCGGAACGCTACTGCTACTGCTTCCACGACTTCTCCATTGCGGGAACTCTGCGCGAAAAAGGTAGGTCCTTTCTTGCCAAGGGCATAGGGCGGGCCCATGTTCGCTGGGCGCGTCCCTCCTGCCTTGCCGCCCCTCCCGATGACCTCTCAAGCACCACCCCCAGCGTCCGGCACCACGTCCGTCCTTTTCGTGTGCCTCGGCAACATCTGCAGGTCACCGCTCGCCGAAGGGGTGTTCCGCCACCTCGTGGCGGAGGCCGGTCTGGCGGACCGGGTCGTGGTGGACTCGGCGGGCACGGGGGCGTGGCACGAGGGCGAGCGGGCGGACCCCCGGTCCGTCCAGGTCGCCGCCGCCCACGGCGTCACGCTCGATGGCCGGGCCCGGCAAATCACGGAGGAGGACCTCCGCACCTTCGACGTGGTGGCGGCCATGGACAGGGACAACCTGGCCGTCCTCGAGGAGATCTCCTCCGCCGCCGGCGGCACGGCTCGGCTCCAGCTGCTCCGTGCGTTCGACCCCGCCGCCGACGGCGACGAGGTCCCCGACCCGTACTACGGCGGGCCCCAGGGATTCGAGAAGGCGTACCGCATGGTCCACGCCGCCTGCGAGGGGCTCCTCCGGGAGCTCGCACCCGCGCCATGAGCTCGCTGCCGGTACCGGTCAGGGAGGGCGTCGAGAGCATTCTGGGGCGCCTGGGACACGCTCCGAGGATCGCTTCCGTGACGCCCCTCACCGGCGGGTGCATCAACCACGGAGCCCGTCTCTCCGTGGAGGGGGGTGCGGAGTTCTTCCTGAAGTGGAACGCTTCCGCCCCTCCCAGGTTCTTCGACGCCGAGGCCGACGGCCTGCGCGCGCTGGCGGCGGCACAGGCACTCAGGGTCCCCGCCCCGGTCGCGCGCGGCGGAGGCTCGGGCGCCCCCGGGTGGCTCCTTCTCGAGTACATCGCCGCAGGCGCCCCGGCGCCCGACTTCGACGAACGGCTGGGGCGGGGCCTGGCACGCCTGCACGCCTCCGCGCCGCCGGGCACCGCGTACGGATGGAGCCGGAGCAACTGGATCGGATCCCTCTCCCAGTCGAACCGCGCGTCCCGGTCCTGGTCGGCGTTCTGGCTCGAGCAGCGCCTGGGCCCGCAACTGCACCGGGCCCGGGACCGGGGCTTCCTCCGGGGCCCGCGGGCCGCCGTGCTGGACCGGGCCCTCGACCTGGTTCCCGACGCCTTGGCGGACGTGGACGCGGGACCGGTCCACCTGCTCCACGGGGACCTCTGGAGCGGGAACGCCTTCGCCGGGCCCTCGGGTGAGCCGGTCATCATCGACCCCGCCGTCTATCACGGGCACGGCGAGGTGGACCTGGCCATGACCGAGCTGTTCGGAGGGTTCGGCGCACGCTTCTACGAGGCGTACGCCGAGGCGGGAACGCTCACGGAGGCGTATGGGGCGTACCGCAGGGATCTGTACCAGCTGTACTACCTGCTGGCGCACGTGAACCTGTTCGGGTCCCAGTACGAGGAGCGGACGATCGCGGCCGCCGCGCGAGCGGCGGCCGCGCTGTCCGGCTGATCAGCTCCCGTTCACGAAGCGCGCGATGCGCCGGAACGCCTCCTCCAGCGTGGCGTCGGACGCCGCGAAGCTCATGCGCACGTAGTTGTCGTCGCCGAAGGCCCCGCCCGGCACGAGTGCCACGCCCTCGGCCTGGAGAAGCTTGCTGCACCACGCCGTGGCGCCGGTCACGTCCCCGCCGAAGAGGTGGTCCACGCGGAAGTACAGGTAGAACGCGCCGCGGGGATAGACGAAGCGGACACCAGGGAGCAGCTCCTTCGTGCGCGCCACCACCAGGTCACGCCGGCGGCTGAACGCGGCCGCCATCTCGCGGATGGACGCTTCGGCCGCCTCGACGTTCGAGTAGGCCTCGAGCGCCGCCACCTGCGTCGGCGTGCTCGTGTTCGAGGTGATCTGGCTCTGCAGGTCGGCGAACTTCTTCGCAACCTCCGGCGCACACCACGAATAGCCCACCCGCCAACCGGTCATGGCGTAGCTCTTGGACGCGCCGTCCACGAGGATGAAGTCGCCCAGGCTGGACTCGGGGACGTCCAGGACGCCGGGCGCGGCCTTGCCGCCCCCCTCGTGATAGATGTTCCGGTAGATCTCGTCGGAGATGAGCCAGACGCTGTGCTTCTTGCACCACTCGGCGATGGCGATGAGCTCCTGCAGGGAGTACACCGCTCCGGAGGGGTTGCTCGGCGAGTTGATGATGAGCCCGCGCGTCTTCGGCGTCAGGACCCGATCCAGGTCGGCCGGCGTGAGCTTGAAGTCGTCGTCCTCCTTGCCGAACACGGTCACCGGCTCGGCACGCGCGATGTTCACCAGGTCGGGGTAGCTGGTCCAGAACGGTCCGGCCACCAGAACCTCGTCGCCGGGGCCGAAGAGGCAGAACGTGGCGTTGAAGAGCGACTGCTTGGCGCCCGCCGTCACGATCACGCCGGTCCAGTCCATGGGGCGCCCCGCCCTGGTCGTGAGGTGGGCGGCGATGGCCTTGCGCAGGGCCGGAATCCCGGGCGGCGGGGTGTAGCGCGTCTGCCCCCCGCGGATGCCCTTCACCGCTGCGTCGGCGATGAAGACGGGTGTGTCGAAGTCGGGCTCGCCCGCGCTGAGGTTCAGGATGTCCCGGCCCTCTTCCGCCAGCTTCTTGGCGAGGGTGCTCACCGCGATGGTGGCCGAGGGCTTGAGACGCTCGATGTTGGCGCTGTAGCGCATGCGTGGTCTCTCTCGGTGTAGGCAGGCAGGACCCGGAATATCGAGGGGGGGCGGGGGGCGGAGCAAGGAAGCCCACCGAACGCTCCCGGCGGGCCCCGCGCGCCGCGCCGAGGGGGTTGCGTGCCCCCGCCGGGCCGCGAGCTTGGAAGGATGGAGCCCATCCCTCCGCGCTTCTACCTCGACTACGTGGACCCGCTGGCGTACCTGTTGGAGCGGGAGCTCTCCGCCGCCGGGGTCCCCCAGGTCCTCCCTTCCCTCCGGCGCGTCCCCCTCGAGCTCCGCCCCCCTCCGGATCCCCTCCTGGACCCCGACGCGCCCGAGTGGCGCGAGCGGTGGGAGCTGGCCGAAGGGGAGGCCCGGCGTCTCGGGATCCGCCTGGCCGAGCCCCTGCTCCTCCCCTGGACCCGGAAGGCCCACGAGCTGGTCCTCCACGCCACGGCCAAGGGAGCGGGCGATGCCGCCCACCGGGCGGTGTTCGACGCCGTCTTCCTCGAGGGACTGGACGTGGGCCGGGTGGACGTGCTCGTGGCGATCGCCGGCAAGCTCGGCCTCGACGCCACCGAGACCAGGGCCACGCTGGACGTGGATCGGTACGCAGCCGACGTGGCTGCCGGACGGGGCGCGGCGGCCCGCTCGGGAGTGACCACCTCTCCGGCGCTGGTCTCCGGCCACGGCACGCTCCAGGGCTTCCACAACCGGGACGCCCTGCGCACCTTTCTGCTTCGTTGATGCCCGCTTTTCGACAACCGAGGTGAATCCATGGCCGGATATCAGCGCAAGACGGCCCTTTCCCCGCAGGAAGTCCTCCAGCATGCCGACACGCTCCTCCCGGAGCGCATCGGCCTCGCCAGGACCAAGGGGACCAGCCACGGCGCGACGTTCACCGGTGCCGAGGGGACGGTCACGCTGTCCGTCCACCGCCACGGCCCCTACACCGACGTGGTGGCGTCCACCGACCGGCTCCGCACGTCCAAGGTGGACTACGAGATACAGAAGTTCCTGAACAAGCTCCCCTACGAGCCCGGCGACGCCGGCGGGCCCGGGACCGGCGAGCCGAACTGAGGCCTTCGCGGCCACGGCTTACATCCATGGATTCCTTCGAAGAGATCGGGCTCCCTCCGGAGCTCGTGGAAGCGCTCGCCGCCGAGGGCATCGAGCGTCCCACGCCCCTGCAGGAGGCGGCCATCCCCGTCCTGCGGCGCGGCAACAACCTCCTCCTGGCAGCCGGCCCCGGGAGCGGCACCCTGATCGCCTGGGGCGCCCCCCTGCTCGAGCGCCTCGACCCCTCGACGACGACGCCCGCGGCCCTGGTCCTCACCCCGACCGCCGAATCCGCCGAGCGCCTGGCCGAGTCGCTGCAGCGCGTGGGCGCCGTCACGGGACACTCGGCGGCCGCCCTCGGGTCGCCCTGGGCGCTCCCGGGTCACGCGCAGATCCTGTTCGGGACCCCGGCCCACGTCCTGGCGGCGGCCGCCGCCGGGGAGATCGAGCTGGGCGGCGTCTCCACCCTCGTGGTGGACCAGGCCGACCGAATCGAGCGGCTCGTCGGCCTCGGCGCCGTGGAGGAGGTCCTCGGCTTCCTGCCGAAGGACGGCCAGCGGGTGGTCCTCGCCCTCCCGCTCACCGCGGGCGTGGAGGATTTCGTGGAGCGGCACGCACGGCGCGCTGCGACCGTCCCGCCGCGCCCCGCCGACGGGACGCTGGAGCGGACCTCGGTGGACCGGGGGACGCTCCGGTTCCGCATCGTGCCCGAGCCAAAGGAGGAGGGCCTGCTCGCGACCGTCGCCCAGCTTCTGGCCGACGACGTGCGCCACGTGCTCGTATACTGCCGCAGCGAGGACCTGGCGGCGGACGTCGGGGACTACCTGACCCTCCACGGCTTTCTGGCCGGCGCCCCGGGAGACACGGGAGTACCCGTGTGGCTGGGCGTGCAGGAGCTGGCGTCGCGGAGCGCCGCGGAGGGCAAGAACGGGGTCGAGGTGGTGAGCTACGACGTGCCTGCCGACCCGGACTCCCTGGACCGGCGCCACGGCAAGCAGGGGGGCGGCATGGTCATCCTCGTTCCCCGTGAGCTCGCCCATCTGCGCGACGTCGCGCGGCGCACGGGCTACTCCCTGGAGCCTGCGCCCCTCCCGCCACGCCGGGAGGACGAGGCCAGCCGCTTCCGCGAGACGCTGGCCAGGGCCGCGCAGGAGGAGGACATCTCCCCGTACCTCCTCCTCCTGGAGCCGCTCTTCGAGCGCATGGACCCCGCCGAGGTGGCGGCCGCTGCCGTGGCGCTCCTGAGGAAGAAGGCGCCCCCGGCCCCACCGCAGCAGTCCTCCCACGGAGCTTCCAGCGCAGCGGCGAGGGAGACCCCCACCGCCTGGGTGAAGGTCTTCCTCACCGTGGGGGAGCGCGACGGCCTCACCGCGAAGGACCTGGTCGGCGCCATCACCGGGGAGGCAGACATCCCCGGGAGCAAGGTGGGGAAGATCGAGATCCGCGAGTCCCACGCCGTGGTGGAGGTCATGGAGCCGGTGGCGAAGAAGGTCATCGCCGCGCTCAACGGCACCACCATCCGCGGTCGCTCGGTGCGCGCCGACTTCGATCGGCCCCGGTCACGCCAGGGCACGGGCGGCGAGCGGCGGGACGGCCCTCCTCGTGGGCGCCCCCCCCGCCGGAACTGAGCGCGGCGGCACACGGGAGCGCGAAACGACGAAGGGGCCGCGTCGCGGATCGCGACGCGGCCCCTCGATC
>JBFYZE010000375.1:0-7326 GCA_041309665.1 Gemmatimonadales bacterium
GGCGAGCAGTCGGTTCAGCTCCGCGCCGGTCCCCTCCCATCCGGAGCGCCCGAGGGCGACCAGCGCGGCCCGCCGCACCTGCGGATCACCGGAGCGAGCGGTGGGGAGGAGGTGGTCCGCCTCGGCCTCGCCCCACTCGCCCAGCGTGTCCAGGAGCGAGGCGAGGGCGAAGCGCGAGCTCTCCCGGTCCACGGCGGCGCGCAGCTCCGCGGTGGGGCGGTGGCCCCCGGGGAGGTCCAGGCGGGCCAGGACCCGCGCGGCCTCGGCGCGGACCTCGGGGGTGGGGTGGCGGAGCTGCGCGGTGACCCGGGGCACGGCGGCCTCGGGGGGGAGCTGGGCGAGGAGCGCCACGGAGAACACGACCACAGTGGGCTCCGGGTCCTGGAGCCCCCGATCGATGACCGCCAGCGCCTCCCGGTCCACCACCAGGGGCTGGTCCATGGTGGCGTTGAAGTCCACGGCGTGGCGGGAGAGCGCCTTCACCAGCGCGTCCATGTACAGCCCGCGGTGGCGCGCCACCAGGACGAGGGCGCCGGCGGCGGTGGCGACCGTGACCCACGGCACGGCGGCCGCGTGCGAGGCCAGCAGGATGGCCAGGATCCCGGCGCCGGCCTCGGAGAGGGGGCGCACCACGCCGCCGAGGGTGGCGACGGAGGCGCTCTTCAGCGGGCCCGGGAAGGGGAGGAGGGAGACCTGCTCCACCGGCTTCTGCACCGAGTGCTGGAGGATGTCGTCCACGGCCTGGAGCGCCGCCAGGATCCACACGCCGCCCAGGAGCGCCGCGCCGCCCGCGGCGAAGGTGAGGAGGCCGGCGTGGAGGCGCGTGGCCACGGACACGCCCAGGCGCGGGAAGATCCAGCGCGACGCCACCACCTGCATGAGGAGGGTGCCCACGCCCACCACCGAGGACATGACCCCCAGGAAGGCGGTGATCTGGTCCTTGTCCATGGTGTCCTGGAGCGCCGTCTTGAACTGCAGCTCGATGAGCGTCCCGGTCAGCGCCAGGCACACCATGGCGCCGGCCATGAGGGCCAGCAGGGGTTCGGAGGCGATTCCGCGCAGGCCGCGGCCGGCCCCGGAGAGGAACGCCCGCAGCGCGCACTTCCCCGTGTCGGCGGTCTCGTCCACGGGCACGCCGGGCTCCGGCACCGCCCACAGGAGCGGGAGGCCGGCGGCGACGAAGAACGAGGCGATGAGGAGGAGGTTCTCCGTTCCCACCCGCGACACGACGAAGGGGACCGAGGCACCGCCGAGGAGCGTGCCCACGCTGGCGCCGATCCCCAGGAGGGGGGCCAGCCGCTTCGCCTGCCGTCCCGTGAGGAGGTCCCCGGCGTAGTCCCAGGCGTGGGTCACCATGAGCACCTGGACGGCGCTGAGCAGGAGGTACACGCCCAGCGACCAGCCCGGGTTCAGGAGGAAGGCCGTGCGGGAGGCGAGGAGGGCCGCCACCACCACGGCCGTGAGGCGCACCGCCAGGCTCCGGCGGGCGGTGCCGGCGATGACGCCGGAGAAGAGGATGGAGACCGCCGCCGAAACCACGGCCCCGGCGATGATGATGTGGGGGATGTACGTGCCGGGGTAGACCGACAGGAAGAGGCCGTTCTTCGTCGCGGACAGGACGGTGGTGGTGGCGGTGACGAGGAGGAGGAAGCCCCCCAGCGCCATCAGGGTCCGGCCTTCCCCGGGCCTCAGGTTCAGCGCGCGGCCGAGCGCGCGTGCGGCGACAGGCATGCGGACGTCAGAACGCCATCTTCAGGACGACGGAGAAGCGCTGATCCGACGTCTCCACGCCCGGGGGCGGCGAGGCGTCCCGCAGGAACTGGTGCTCGAGCGCCAGCGTGAAGCGGCTCTGGAGCCGGGTGGAGAGGGAGTGGGTCACGTCCAGGAGGTAGTCCCCGGCGTCGTCCCATACCGGCTGCCAGAAAGCGACGTGCTCGAAGGAGGCGGTGGCGGAGAGCCTCCTCTCCAGCTTCGAGCGGACGCTCCATCGGGCCAGGCTCTCGGAAGGCGCGGCGCGGGATGCGGCGGCCTCGGAGAAGTTCTGGTAGTCGTAGAGCGCCGCGGCGCGCACCGACGCCTTCCCCGGGCCGCCGGTCCAGAAGGTCCACTTGGCGCCCGCCCCGCCGCTGAAGCGCAGGTCCAGGCGGCGGATCTCGTCCGCCGAGACGTCGGCGAACGCGAAGGGGGAGAGGCGTGTCTCCGGCCACACGTCCAGCTTCACCGAGGCCTTCCGGTCGTCGGCGATGACCTTGCCGTCGCTCCTGCCGTACCGCAGCAGCCCGGAGGCCTCGAACTCGGCCACGCCGGTCTCGAGGTGGACGGCGCGGAGGCCGGTCCGCAGGATGGAGAAGGAGCTGTTCCCCGCCGCGCCGTTGAAGCCGAGCTCGGCGTGCACGCTCCAGTGGTCCTTGGCCTCCCCGGCCTCCTGGGCGTGCAGGAGTGCTGGAGCGACGGCGAGCGCGAGCGACAGAACGGGGAGGGAGCGCGTTCCGGGCATGATGGGATGGGCAGGGCGGGAGGACGAAACGGCCCGCAAGGTCATGGTTCCCGGCGGGCCGGGCAAGCCCCCTGGCGGGTGACCCTGGCATCCCGGGCTCGGGGGGGCGATTCTACCTCGCCCGGCCGGGGACGGCACACGGCCGCCCCCGGCGCACCTACTCCCCACCCGGCGGGGCAGCCGCCGAGGGTGCCGTCATGTCACGCTGCGTAGCTTCCTCGGTCGCCCGCTTCCTCCTCCCTTGCGCCGCGCTCCTCTTCGCCGGGTGCGGCGAGAAGCCGGAGCCGGCTGACCTCGTGCTCCTGGGTGGAACCGTCGTCACCGGTGACGACAGCATCCCGGACGGCCAGGCGCTGGCGGCCCGCGGGGGCCGCATCGTGGCGGTGGGCACGGACGAGGAGATCCGCCGGTACGTGGGCGACGCCACCGAGGTGGTGGAGCTCGCCGGACAGACGGCGATCCCCGGGCTCATCGAGGGGCACGCACATTACAGCGGCGTGGGGCAGGCCAAGCTCCAGCTCGACCTCACCAAGGTGGCCAACTGGGACGAGATCGTGGCCATGGTGCAGGCAGCGGTGGCCCAGGCCCAGCCGGGTGAGCTCATCACCGGCCGCGGGTGGCACCAGGAGAAGTGGGACCGGCGCCCCGAGCCCAACGTGGACGGCCTCCCGCTCCACACCGCGCTGAGCGCCGTGTCGCCGGACAACCCGGTGATCCTCACCCACGCCAGCGGCCACGCCACGCTCGCCAACGCCGAGGCGATGGATCTCTCGGGGATCACCCGGGCGACGCGGAACCCGGAGGGCGGCGAGATCGTGCGCGACCCCGCCGGGAACCCGATCGGGGCCTTCCGTGAGACGGCGTCCGGACTCCTGAGGGGAGCGCGCCAGAGCGCGGCGCCCCAGGACCCGCGGCGGGTCCTCCTTCTCGCCCAGGAGGAGGCCTTCTCCAAGGGGATCACCTCCTTCCACGACGCCGGCACGGGCTTCGGCACCATCGACCTCATGAAGGAGATGGTGGACGACGGGAGCCTGAAGATCAGGCTCTACGTCATGCTGAGCGCGTCCAACGAGGAGCTGGCCGAGAAGATGGACGCGTACCGGATGATCGGGTACGGCGACAACCGGCTCACCGTGCGCTCGATCAAGCGGCTCATGGACGGGGCGTTGGGATCCCACGGCGCATGGCTCCTGGAGGCCTACGACGACCTCCCCACCAGCACCGGGTTGAACACCGAGCCCATCGAGGACATGAAGGAGACCGCGCGCCTGGCCATGGAGCACGACTTCCAGCTCAACGTGCACGCCATCGGCGACCGGGCCAACCGCGAGACGCTGGACGTCTACGGCGAGGCGTTCCTCGCGCACCCGGCCAAGACCGACATGCGTTGGCGTATCGAGCACGCCCAACACCTCGCTCCGGCGGACATCCCGCGCTTCGCCCAGATGGGCGTCATCGCCTCCATGCAGGCGGTGCACTGCACCTCCGACGGCCCCTGGGTGGAGCAGAAGCTGGGCGCCAGGCGCGCCGAGGAGGGGGCGTACGTGTGGCAGAAGCTCATGCAGAGCGGGGCGGTGGTGACCAACGGCACCGATGCGCCGGTGGAGCCCGTGGATCCCATGCCGAACTACTACGCCGCAGTGTCGCGGATGATGAACAACGGCCAGCGCTTCTATCCCGACCAGCGCATGAGCCGGATGGAGGCGCTGAAGTCGTACACCGTCAACGCTGCGTATTCGGCGTTCGAGGAGGAGCTGAAGGGGACGCTCACGCCGGGCAAGCTCGCCGACGTCACGGTGCTGTCCAAGAACATCCTGGCCATCCCCGAGGAAGAGATCGCCACCACCAAGGTGACGATGACCATCGTCGGTGGGGAGGTGGTGTACCGCGCGGGGACCGGAGGCTGACGTGAACGAGGAGCAGGTCCAGCTCCCCGAGCCCACCGGTCACGTCCTCACGGACATCCAGGCGGTCATCGAAAGCGCCAAGTCCCGGGGCGGGATGGAGGCGCTGGAGCGCTACATCCAGAGGCGCCTTCCGGAGGCCGAGGAAGCGGAGGTGAAGGAGGCGGCGGAGGTGGCGGTGGAGATCATCGAGTCCATCCCCATCTTCCTGGCCCGGGCGCGGCAGGAGGCGGACCAGCGCGGGCTCCGCTCGGTGGTGGGGCCCCTCCTCGACCATGCCGAGCAGTACTTCCTCCAGCCCGTGGACCTCATCCCCGAGATGACGCAGGGCCTCGCCGGGCTGCTGGACGACAGCTACCTGCTCATCCGCATCCTGGAGAACCTGGACAGGGGGCCCGAGCGGTTCCTGGACTGGGAGCTGACGCACCCCCTCAGCTTCCTGCGAAGCCTCATCGGGCTGGAGGTGTCACGGAAGCTGGACCTCATCGCCATCGACGCGATGCAGCAGGTGTCGGAGTACCTGAACGAGCTCTGGGCCCGGATGAGCCACCCGGCGTAGCAGGCGGCAGGGTGGGGCGCCCGTGCCGGGCGCCCCCCTACGCTGCGACCCTTTACGCGGTCACCACCTGCCGCACGCCCTCCAGGAGCATGTCCACGTGCTCCTGGAACACGAAGACGTGGGTGGACACGCGCACGCCGCGGGTGCCGCGGGCGTCGTTCCCGATGGTGCGGACCACCAGGTTGTAGCGCTCCCGCAGGTAGTTCACGATGTCGTCTGGGTTCCTGCCCGGCACCGAGAACGCGGTGAGGCCCGAGCTCAGGTACGGATCCATGCTGGTGTGGAGACGGACCCCGGGGATGTCGGCGAGCCCCTCCTTGAGGTGCTTGGCGAGCGTCTGGATCCGGCGCTGGATCCGCGCCTTCCCCACGGTGTTCTGGAAGTCCACGGCTTCACCCAGGGCGAACGCCAGGGGGTCCGCCTGCTGCCCCAGCGTCTCGAAGCGGCGGGCGTCGGGCTGCGTGTCCCACCCGCCCATGGCGATGGTGGGCCACAGTCGCTCCTGGACGTCCCTCTTGACGTAGAAGATCCCGATGCCGCACGGCGCGCCGCACCACTTGTAGGGGCTGCCTGCCCAGAAGTCGACGCCGGTGCCGTGGAGATTGTTGTCCAGCATTCCCGGCCCATGGGCGCTGTCGGCCAGCACCAGCACGCCGTGGCGGTGGGCCATCTCGCTCAGCTCCTTGATGGGCGCGATGAGCCCCGAGATGTACACCGTGTGGCTGATGAGGATGAGCTTCGTCCGAGGCGTGATGGCCGCCACGAAGGCGCCCACCAGCTCGTCCACGGACTTGGGCGGGAGCCCGATGGGGACCTCCTTCACCACGACGCCGCGGCGCTTCGCGAGCAGGCCCGTCGCGGCGATCCCGGCCATGTGCTCCATGCTGGAGATCAAGACCTCGTCACCGGGCTCCCACTCGAGTCCGTTGGTGACGAAGCTCAGCCCCTCGGTGGTGTTGTGGGTGAGGACCACCTCGCCGACGTCGGCTCCCACGAAGCGGGCCACCTTGGCCCGCACCTCGTCCTTGCGCGCGCCGAAGGTGTTGTACACCTCGCACGGGGCGGTGCACTGGATCTTGAAGGTGGACGTGAGCGTGTTGAACACCGGCTCGGGCATGGGGCCCACCGTGCCGTTGTTCATCATGATGAGGTCGTCCTCGAACAGGTAGTGCTTGCGCAGCGCCTTCCAGTAGGCGCCGTCGGGGCTCTCCTGGTCGGGGAGCGCCCGGTTGAGGACACCGACGCTGTCGTACACGGCGGCGTTGAGCTCTTCGGCGGCAGCCAGCGAGAGGGCGGTGGCACCCAGGCCGAAGCGGAGGAAGCTCCTCCGGTCGAGGGGCCGGCGGGTGGGTTCGGAGGGGAAGAAGTGGTCCCAGGACATGCTACGCCTCCCGTTGGGTTCGCGGGCAGGCGATCTGGAACGGTCCGTGGTGCTCGACTGCATGGTGGGGAGGGGAGCGCCGGGGGGCAAGCCCGACCGGGGGGGCAGGGCCCGGGCGGGGAGGCCTCGAGAGGGATTCCCAGGGCGGGCCGTCGGCGGCAATATCCCCCCACGCATCGCTCCCGTTCGTCCAGGAGGTCGCATGACACGGACGCTCCGCGCGCTCGCAGCGCTCGCCCTCGGTTCGACCCTGCTCGCTCCATCACCCGGCCTGGCGCAGGCCCTCGCCGTCTCGCAGGCGCCCGTTCCCGAGCGGACCCGCGTCCCCGAGCTCCGCGTCGACTCGGTATTCGCCGACTTGGGCGGTCCGACCACGCCGGGTTGCGCGCTCTCCGTGATGCGCGGCGGCGCTCCGGTCTACGAGCGCGGCTACGGGATGGCGAACCTGGAGCACGGGATCCCCATCACGCCGCATTCGGTCTTCCACGTCGCGTCCGTCTCCAAGCAGTTCACCGCCATGGCCGTGGAGCTGCTCGTGAACGAGGGGAAGGTGTCCTGGGACGACGACGTCCGGACGTACGCCCCCGAGGTTCCGGACTTCGGCACGCCCATCACGCTGCGCCACCTGGTGCACCACGTGAGCGGGATCCGCGACCAGTGGACCCTGCTCTCCATGGCGGGCTGGCGCTGGGAGGCGGACGTGGTGACGCAGGGCGACGTCCTGGACATCACCTCCCGCCAGGCGGCGCTCAACTTCCCCCCAGGCGAGCGGTATCTGTACTCGAACACCGGCTTCACGCTCCTGGCCGTCGTGGTGGAGCGCGTTTCCGGCCAGTCGCTCCGGGAGTTCGCCCACGAGCGCATCTTCGTGCCGCTGGGCATGGACGCGACGCACTTCCACGACGACCACGAGATGATCGTGCGGAACCGGGCGTGGGCGTACGCGCCCGACCCGGGAGGGTTGTTCGGCCTGAAGGGCTCGATC
>JBFYZE010000376.1:0-2968 GCA_041309665.1 Gemmatimonadales bacterium
CGGGCGTGGAGGGTCAGCGCGAGACCGACGTCCGCCTGAAGGGACCGCTCGTGGAACTCGTCGAAGACCACGAGCCCGACGCCGTCGAGCGCGGGATCGGACTGCAGCATGCGGGTGAGGACGCCCTCGGTCACCACCTCGATGCGCGTGGTCCGGCCCACCCTCGTCTCCAGCCGCATGCGGTAGCCCACAGTGCCGCCGGCGTCGGGCTCCCCCAGGAGCTCCGCCATGCGAAGAGCCGCTGCCCGGGCCGCCAGCCGCCTGGGCTCCAGGAGGACGATCTTCCTTCCCAGGAGCCACGGCTCGTCCAGGAGGGCCAGGGGCACGAGGGTGGTCTTCCCGGCTCCAGGGGGCGCCACCAGCACCGCGGAGGAGCCTCCCCCGAGGGCGCGCCGCACCTCCGGGAGCGCCTCCTCCACAGGAAGACCCTCGGCTCTCGCCCGCGCCATCCTATCTCCGCGTCTCCGCTCGGGGCCGGCGGCTACGAGATGAGCTCGGGCTCCAGCACCTGCTCCACCACCTGGCCGCCGACCAGCTCCACGCGGTACGCCTTGGGCCCCGCCACAGTGGCCACGACCCGCCTGACCTCGTTGTCCTCGAAGTAGATGCCCGCGGCGTTGTCGCAGGCGTAACCCGGCTTCAGCACCCCCGAGGCGATGAGGCGGTGGTAGGTGGGACGGCGCTGCTCCTCTCCGTCGTAGTGGGGCGAGTGGCTCCCCTTGAGGAAGCCGAGACACTCCACCTTGGTCAGTTCCTTCGGGCGCGAGTCCGTGGTCCCCTCCTCGAACCAGCACAGAGAGCCGGCACTCGCACCACCCAGGACGATCCCCCGGTCCCACGCCTCCCGGAGCACCTGGTCGATCCCCTGCGCCTTCCAGATGGCCTGCTGGTTCAGCGTGTTTCCCCCGGACACCACGATCCCGTCCATGGAGAGGAGCACCTCGTCCCACCCCCTGCTCATGGAGTAGCTGCTGATGAAGCTCCCCTGGTCGAAGGGAACCACGTCCAGCGGCGCACAGGTGCGATACCAACGCAGCGTGCCCGCCTCGCTGTCCGCCGAGGCGGTTGGGAGGTAGCAGAGCCGCGGCCGCGGCTTCCCGGTGAGCTCGGCCATGTAGCGGAGGAACGCGGCGCCGTATCCTCCGCCGGCGATCAGGATCTTCCGCGTGGCCCGGCTCCCCCCGAGGCCCGCCCCGGTGGACGGAAGAGAAAGCCCTTCAGTGCCCAGTGTCACCGCGCCCGCTGCTGAGGTAGCGAGGAACTCGCGTCGTTCCATGGAAGCCCTCCGTTCGGCTCTTCGGCTGAGGTCCGTGTCACCCCCATCCTGCGGCCCAGGACGGCCTTGCGTCCAGCCCCGGGGATCGCCTTCGTGCTGAATCCAACGTCCTCCCGCGCCACCGACGCCAGGAGCGCCTCATGAAGACCGCCATCCTCGCCGGCTGCCGGACGCCCTTCCTCCGGTCGGGCACCGGCCTGGCGGAGCTCACCGCCATTGAGCTGGGTAAGGTCGCGGTGCGGGAGGCGCTGGGGAGGAGCGGCGTCCGGCCCGACGCGGTCGGCCACCTGGTGTACGGCACCGTGGTCCACGACGCGCAGGCGCCCAACCTGGCCCGGGAGGTCGGCCTGGCCACGCTCCCCAAGGCCGTCCCCGCCTACACCGTTTCCCGGGCGTGCACGTCCGCCAACCAGGCCATCGCCGACGCCTGCCAGCTCATCGAGTTGGGCCAGGCGGACGTGGTGGTGGCAGGCGGCGCCGACTCCCTCTCCCACGTCCCCATCCAGGCATCGCGCCGTCTGTCCAAGGCGCTGGTGGAGGCGTCCAAGGCGAAGAGCCTGCGCGCCAGGCTCTCCCCGTTCCGGAGCGTCCGCCCCGGGGACCTGATCCCGGTGGCCCCGGCCATCGCCGAGCCATCCACCGGCGAGACCATGGGCGCGGCCGCGGAGCGCATGGCCAAGGAGAACGGGATCCGCCGCGAGGAGCAGGACGCCTGGGCGCTCCGCTCACATCTCCTGGCGGCGGCCGGCACCGCCGACGGCCGACTCCCCGCCGAGATCGCCCCGATCTATCTGCCGCCCGGGTTCGAGCCCGTGGTGGCCGCGGACAACGGCATCCGGCCCGACACGTCCCTCGAAGCGCTGGCGAGGCTCAGCCCGGTGTTCGACTGGAAGCACGGGTCCGTCACCGCGGGCAACGCTTCGCCCCTCACCGACGGCGCCTCCGCGCTCGTCCTCGTGAACGGGGACAGGGCCCTCGCCGAAGGGCGAACCCCGCTGGGGTGGATCAGGAGTTGGGCCTGGGCGGCGCTCGATCCGGCCGCCCAGCTCCTTCAGGGACCCGCCTACGCCGCCCCGGCGGCGCTGGACCGGGCTGGGCTCTCCATGAAGGACGTCGGTCTCATGGAGATGCACGAGGCCTTCGCCGCCCAGGTGCTCTCCAACCTCCAGGCCCTCTCGTCCGCCGACTTCGCCCGGCGCGAGCTGGGGCGGACCGAGGCCGTGGGACACCCGGACCCGGAGCGCATCAACGTCATGGGGGGCTCCATCGCCATCGGCCACCCCTTCGGAGCCACGGGCGGGCGCCTCACGCTGACGCTCCTCAACGAGATGGCCCGCAGGGACGTGCAGTTCGGGCTCCTCACGCTCTGCGCCGCCGGAGGCATGGGCTTCGCCATGGTGCTGGAGCGCAGGTAGCCTGCGCGGCAGCGAGGGGGCGCCCCTGCCGGCGCTGATCGATCAGCCCGCCTTCGCCACCGCCGCCAGGATCTCCTCGAAGGGAGGCAGGAGGCCCGAGTCCTCCGCCACCCAGGCGTACGCCACCTTTCCCTTCCGGTCCACCACGAACGCAGCGCGCTTGGACACGCCCTTCATCCCGTGGTAGTCGGGATAGAGCACGCCGTAGCCGGCGGCCGCCTCCTTGTTGAAGTCCGAGAGGATGGGGAATGGCACCCCCGTCTCCTCGGCGAACTTC
>JBFYZE010000377.1:0-5366 GCA_041309665.1 Gemmatimonadales bacterium
CGGGCGGGTGAAGGTGAAGCTCACCGGCGAGCGCGCGCTCGTCGAGGTGCCCCATGCAGGAGCGCCCGCCCCGGGAAACCCCCGGGGCGGGCGCATTCGCTTGCGGACCCGGAAGGGTCAGAACCCGATGCTCACCCCTGCCGAGATCGGCATGTAGGTGTGCTCGCCGCCGAGCACCGCGCCGCCCTGGATCCAGAAGCGGGTGTTCCCCCGGCCGATGCTCAGCCCCGCCACCGCGTTGCCGAAGACCTCGCTCTCGGCGCCGTGGCTGTGGTCCTCGCCCTTCTGCTGCACACGCTGCATCCCGAGGCCGACGTACCCGTAGGGACGGGCCGCCTCGCCCTTCCCCATGAGGCCCAGATTCAGCGCACCTCCCAGGAGGGAGAAGGAGTCCTCGGCGTGATCGTCATGGCCGTGGTCGTCGTCCTCGTGCTCGGCCATGCCGTTCTTCCCGTAGAACCCGGTCCCCAACACGAACAGATTCCCCGAGCCGATCCCGCTCCCGAAGCCGAGGCCGGTCAGGAACCCGGTCTTGGCCTCCTCCTTGAAGTCGCCGAAGGGAACGGAGGCGCCGGCGCCGAAGCTGAAGAACTTCCGGGACTCGGTCGTCGCCTGGGCCTGCGCCCCCGACGTTCCGGCGACGATGAGCAGGGCGGCCAGGGCCGCCCCACGGACGAAGTGGTTCATGGTCCTACCTCCTTGGTTGGGCAGTTGCGCTGAGCCTTCGCTCAGCCGGTGACCCGCACCGTCGCCGGCGCGGTGTTGAAGTCGGAATGACCCCGACCCACGGAACCGTGCATGAGGCGGAACACCACGGTGCTCTGTCCCGCCGCGATCCCGCGCAGCGTCCCGGTGAAGGTCCCGGGCGAGTCATGGTCGAACGCCGCCACGGTGGGACCGGTGTTGGCGAAGTCCACCTGCAGGTAGAAGTCGGTCCCCGGGCGGATGTCGTCGCCGTCATGGTCCACGAAGGTGACGGTCATCCTGCCGGTGGTCTGGCCCCTGGCCACGGTCAACTCCCCCGTCCACTGGCGGGTGTCGCCGTCATACGAGGCGATCACCTGCCCATCCATGCTCACGACGACGCCATCGGCGTCGGCGTGGTCATCGAGTCCCGCCGGGTCGCTGCAGGCTCCTGCGGCCAGCACGCCGGCCAAGGCCACGGCAAGCCCCGGCAGCCTCCGGGTGAAACGCTTCATGACGTCCTCCTGGCAAGGGTCAGAACAGGACACGGTAGGTGACGGTCAGTCCTCTCCCGGCCTCGGGCATGATCTCCTTCACCCGGGAGAGGTGGTTCCGGTAGATGCTGTTCGTGGCGTTCTCGAAGGTCATGGTCAGGGAGTTGAGCCGCCCCGCCACCGTCCTGCGCACCCCTGCGGAAGCGTGGTAGATGGCGTATCCGTCCGTGGCCGTCTCGAACTCGCCCAGGCGGTCCTGGCGTTGGGCCAGCTCCGCCTCGCCTCGGATGAACCAGGCCGGCCTGGCGTACTCCAGGGCGACCCTTCCTTGGAGCGGCGGGATGAGAGGGAGGGGCTGCTCGGTGCCGTCCAGGGTGCCCCGCACGTACGAGGCCGTGGCCTCCAGCATCAGCCCCCGGAGCACGTCCACCTCCACGTGGCCTTCGAACCCGGAGAGGACGGCGTCGTCTCCTGCGTACTGGAAGACGGGGAGCCCCACGCGGCTGGTGTCTCCCGTTTCCCGAGGGTAGATGTACCCCGAGAGGCGGTTGTGGAAGCCGGCGAGTTCCCCACGGAACCCCGTTCCTCCCACGCGCACGAAGGCGTCCACGCCCGCGCCCACCTCCGTGCCCAGGCCCGGGTTCCCAACCTCGAAGGTATACGCCGCCAGGTGCGGCCCCTCGGAGAAGAGCTCGTTGACGTCAGGGACGCGGAACGCGCGGGCTACGCTCCCGCCCACCGCGACCGCTTCCGAGAGGCGGAAGAGCGCGCCCAGCGACCCCGAGGCCGCGTGGAAGGTCCGGGTCCGGATGTCGCCGATGTCGGATGCGGGGTCCTTCTGGATGGGGTCCACCCGGGACCAGTCGTAGCGGGCGCCAACCTCCAGCCGCATGGGGCCGAACTCCATCTCCTCCACGACGAACGCCGCCAGCGCGCCCGTGTGCGTGTCCGACGTGGAAAGAGAGCCTGCGAAGTCGTGCCGCTCCCACGATGCCCTCACCCCCACCGCCCCACCGGTTATGCTCCCGCTCCGCGCGTGCCGCGCCACGGCTTCCGCCGACGCGGCCTGACGCTTGAAGAAGGTCCCGATGATGTCCGGCGCCTCGAGTTCGGTATGCCGGTACCAGGTGTAGGCCCCATCCACGTCCAGGGACCGGAATGGCCCCACCGGACGCTCGAGGCGCACGCGACCCTTGGTGGAGGCGCGCTCCATCTCCACCCTGACCCCTTCGGCGTGCCCCCCCACGAACCCCCCGGGGATGCCGTAGTCGTTCCCGTGGTACCGGAACGCAGCGCCCGCGGCCCCCCAATCCCCCACCACCGACGAGCCAACCCCTGCTGCCCACGCCTCCATCGCGGTGTTGGTCAGGTCCCCCACGGGGGTGGCCAGGTCTCCGGCGGTGCGCCCGGAGAGCTCGAACCTCAGCGGCACCCACTCGGCGAGGGGCATCACGCCCGCGACGCTGGCCTGCATGCCCTGGTTCACGGTGCGCCCCTGCAGGGTGGCCGCTCCGTGGAGGTGGTGGACGTGATCCAGCGGGATCTCGTCCCGGATCACGTTCACGACACCGCCGAGGGCGTTGCTCCCGTAGAGGAGGGCACCGGGACCCCGGAGCACCTCCACCCTCCGGGCCGATGCTCCGTCCGTAGCGTTGGCGTGATCGGCCCCGCTGTTGGACACGTCGCCCACCCGGACCCCGTCCTCGAGGATGAGCACCCGGTCGCCGCTCAGACCCCGGATCACCGGGTGGGAGGTGGCCGGTCCCATGCTCGTGGCGGTGACTCCGGGCTCGGAGGCGACCGTCGCTGCGAGCGTCTCACGCAGGCGCCGCTGCAGCTTGTCTCCCGCCAGGACGTTCACCGGGTGGAGCGCCTCGGCGGCACCCCGTTCGGTGAGGGAGCCCGTGACCACCAGCCCCGGCAGATCCACGACTGAGGGATCGAGCTCGAAGACGACGGGCTCTGAGCCCTGCCGTGGCACGACGCTCCTGGACGCGCTCCGGTACCCCAGACGCTCCACGCGGAGAACCTGCGTCCCCGACGCCGATACGCGGATGTGGAAACGGCCGTCGCTGTGGGTGATCACAGAAAGCCCCGAACCCACAACCATCACGACCGCCCCGGCCAGTGGATCCCCCGTGTCGGCGTCTCGGACGTAGCCGTGGACCTCGCCGGGCCGCACCGGGTGCTGGGCGCTGACGCGGAATGCGGCTCCGCCCAGGGCCAGTGATACGGCCGCGAGCAGAAGCACCAACGATGGGACTCGAACCGCGTACATGGGTCCTCACCTGCCAGGAAGGGTCACGGGGCAGGGTCCGGGCGGAACGCCGGGAGCCCTGCGGTGGCGCGGAGACACCGATACCGGCACTGGGGCGCGCGATGCGACGGATCCGACAGACCCGGCATTCCCGCTCCAGACGGATCGGTGGGAGCTCAGGCCGGAGCCCGAGCGGTCACGCGAGGGGAGGGGCGCGGGAGCCAGGGCCGCCGGGGAGTCCTGCGCTCGGCGGAGGGGCGTCGGAAGGGGGAATCCCGGCAACCACGGAGGCGGCAGCGGCCATCTGCGCGAATGACACCAGCGACGCAGTCGTTCCGGACAGGCTCATCATCCGGCAGAACTGACAGGTGACGTGGTCGTGATGAGACCCACGCTGCTCGTTGTCAGCTGCCTCGACCACCCGTGCGCGCTCGAAGGAGCCCGTGTGGACCGCCACGTCGGCGAAGGGCACCAACCCGGCCGAGGCCAGCTGGAGCAGCGCAAGCACCAGCGCGCCGGTGCGGCGCACTGCGCAACTACGCTGGGTCCTGGGTTGATCCACGCGAGACATCCTGATGGGCGGTACAGCAGGCTGTAGACCGGTCGGGCTGCCGGACGCATAGCCGCGCGGCAAGCTCGTCGTTCCCCGGCGAGCGCTCTTCTACTCGCCTACCGCCGACGGGGTTCCGTACTCCCCGACAGCGCCTCTGTCACCCGCCCCGGAACGACCTCAGGAGTCGCAGGTTCGCCAGGTCGGCGGCCACGGGATCGTCCCCCTTGGGGGTCTCCAGGATCTTGGGAACCTCGCCCAGGCGGGGGTCGAGCATGATGCGCCTGAAGGGCTCCGGCCCCAGCGTCCCTTCGCCGATCCCGTCGTGCCGGTCCTTGTGCGAACCCAGGGGGTGCTTGGAGTCGTTCAGGTGGATGAGCCCCAGGCGGCTCCACCCGAGCGTGTCGGCGAACGCCTTCCACACCCCCTCGTAGTCGCCCACCAGGTCGTAGCCGGCCGCGTAGGCGTGGCAGGTGTCCACGCAGACCCCCACGCGGTGGCGCAGGGAAGCGGGGATCTCCTCCAGGATGGCAGCCAGGCTCTCGAACGAGCCGCCCACGCTCGTCCCGCTCCCGGCGGTCAGCTCCAGCAGCACCCGGGTGGGGCTCTCGCCCACCGACTCCAGCGCCAGGGCGACCCCTTCCGCGTTGTGCCGGATCCCGGCTTCCGCCCTCCCGTCGGTGGCGTTGCCCGGGTGGGTCACGAGGAAGTCCAGCCCCAGCGCGGCGCACCGGCGCAACTCCGCCTCGAAGCTGGCCAGGGAACGGTCCCAGAGGGCACGGTCGGGGGAGGACAGGTTGATGAGGTAGGAGTCGTGGGCGCCGGCCACCCGGATGCCGTGGGCCGCCCGGGCCTCACGGAATGCCTCGGCGGTCGCCTCGTCCACGTTGGGCTCGGCCCAGCGGTTGGGCTGCTTGGTGAAGAGCTGGAGGCAGCCCGACTCGATGGCCCTGGCACGCCCGGGCGCGTGGACCAGCCCCCCCTCCGTGGAGACGTGGGCCCCCAGCTCGTCGTCGGGTGCTCGGTTCATGCTTCCAAAGTGAGCAAAGTTTGCCACCACCGGAACCACATGCCGTCCCCGGGCGCCCCGAACGCCGCCGGGCAGCCACGCCCAATGGACGCGTGAACTCTTTATAGAATAAAGACTTAAGCCGTGTGCGGCCGCGCGCGGCGGGCCCGGCCGGCGCCACGGCACGGAGCTTGTCCCTACTCGAGCGCGACGCCTTCTCCGGAAGGCTCCAAGACGGCTCAGGGGGGGACCATGCGTGTGGCGACGGACGGGTACATCGACATCCGGGACGAGCGGCGCGTCCGAACGCCCGGATTCCACGACGACTCGGTGGAGGCCATGCCCGAGGGTGAGGCCCTCGCCTACCTCCTC
>JBFYZE010000378.1:0-7835 GCA_041309665.1 Gemmatimonadales bacterium
GGGGCGCGGAGGACGCGTCCGGGCGTCACCGTTCCACCCACCGCCGCCACGAAGCGCCCGTGGATGGTCGACGCGGCGGCGCCGGCGAGCTGCTGGTACACGATGGCGCGGGCCAGGTACCCGAAGGGCTGATCGGTGACGCGCGCGATCCGGGGCGGGCCGATGCGCTCCACCCAGGGCCCGAAGGCGGGGTCGGCGGCGAGCGCTGCCCGTGCGGCAGCCGGCTTCAGCCTGGCGGGCCTCACTGCACGCCCAGCCGCAGCACCAGCCACTGGTGCTGGAACTTGGCGAGCTCGACCCCGGTCACCGTCGCGCTGCGTGCCTGGCCCTTCTCGAACCACACCACCTGGACGCTCACCCGGGTGACCCAGGCGGGGAAGCCGAAGTGGACGGGCTGGGCGCTCTGCGAGCAGTAGCCGCCTCCGGCGTCCACGAGCCGGGCGGTGCGGTACCCCTCGGGATGCTCGGGGACCATGTCCTCGGCCGTGGCGGTGACCTTCGCACCCGGGCGCGTCCATCCGCTCTTCCCGTCGAGGACGAGCGCCTGCAGGGAGCGGGCGCCCCGGGCCGCCGGGAGACCGTTGACGTAGAGCGGGTGCGTCCCCGCCGAGTCGTTGTTGGCCAACGCCAGGTCCAGGTCGCCGTCCATGTCGTAGTCGGCCCACGCGACGCCGTGGCTCGCTCCCTGCTCCAGGAACGTGGCCGGGGTGACCTCCTCGAAGCCGCTCCCCGCGTTGCGGTAGAGGGCGTCGGGGACCTGGGCCTGGCCGGAGAGGTATCGCCCGACGAAGAGGTCCACGCGCCCGTCGTTGTCCCAGTCGCCCCAGGCGGCGGCCACCGAGTGGGCATCGGCGGCCAGGGGCGTGCCTGGCGCCACGTTCCTGAACGTGCCGTCCCCCTGGTTCTGCCAGAGGACGTCGGGGCCGTACGAGGCCACGAAGAGGTCCAGGTCACCGTCGTTGTCATGGTCGGCCACCGCCACTCCGACGCTCCCCTGCTCAGGGGTGCGACCCGGCTGGTTCATGCCCAACTCGGCCGCCATGTCCCGGAACGTCCCGTCACCCTGGTTGATGAACACGCCGTCCTCGTCGCCGTTCTGGTTGGCCACGAACACGTCCAGGTCCCCGTCGCCGTCCATGTCGAACCAGACCGCGCCCACCGTGCGCCGGGGGTCCGCCACGCCGGCTGCCTCGGCCGCGTCCACGAACGTCCCGCCGTCGTTGCGATACAGCCGGTTTGGCTTGTCCCGGAACGCCACGAACAGGTCCAGGTCGCCGTCCCCGTCGTAGTCCACGAACACCACCTGGCGGGTGTTGCCCGACTCCTGCACGCCCATCCCGGCGGCCACGTCGGTGAAGCGCCGGCCGCGATCGTCGTTGCGGTAGAGGCGGTTGGGCATGCCGCCGGCGAAGCCCACGTACAGGTCCAGGTCCCCGTCCCCGTCGTAGTCCCCCCAGGCGGCGGCCCGGGTCTCCTCCTCGTCGGCGAGCCCCAGCGAGTCCGCCACGTCCGTGAAGGTGCCGGCGTCGTTGCGGTAGAGGCGGTCGGCACGTCCCCGGAAGCCCACGAACAGGTCCAGGTCCCCGTCCAGGTCGTAGTCCGCCCAGGCGTTGGGCTGGGCCCCCGAGGCCGAGAACAGATCGCCCTGGAGCGGCAGGAAGGAGGGGAGCAGGGGGAGGTCGTCGGCGGGGACAGCCTGGTCCCCGGCCGAGCACGCCGCGAGGGCGGCCGCCGCGGCGGCCAGGACGATCCGGAAGCGCATTCTCGAAGGCCTCGTCAGAGGAGGTAACCGCCGTCCACGGGAAGGACGACGCCGGTGATGTGGCGGGCCGCCTCGGAGACCAGGAAGAGCACGGCGCTGGCCACGTCCTGGGGATCCCCCAGGCGGCGGAGCGCCGAGCGCTCCCGGGCCCGGTCCAGGATCTCCGGAGGCACTCTGGCGGTGAGGCTCGTGGTTCGGATGTAGCCCGGCGCCACCGCGTTCACGTTGATGTTGCGGGGGCCCAGCTCCACGGCGGCGCTGCGCGTCAGGCCGATGAGCCCGGCCTTCGACGTGGCGTAGTTGGCCAGCCCGAACTCGGAGCGCACGCCGTGCACCGAGGCCACGTTGACGATCTTGCCGTACTCCTGCGCGCGCATGTGGGGCGCCACGGCACGGATGAAGTGGAAGGCGCCGTCCAGGTTGGTGCGCAGCACGGATTCCCACTCGTGGTCCTGCATGTGCCAGAGGGCGCGGTCCTTCCCGATCCCGGCGTTGTTGACCAGGATCTGGACGCCCCCGAGCTCCGCCACCACCTCCCCCACGAAGGCCCTCACGTCCTGGGCGTCGCGGACGTCGCATGCGCGGGAGTAGACGCGCACCTCGCAGCGGCGCAGCTCCCGGGCGACCTCCTGGGCCGCGAGCCGGGCCTGGGCCCCGTCGTCCAGGAAGCAGAAGCCGACGTGGACGCCCGAGCGGCCCAGCTCCAGGGCGATGGCCCGCCCGATCCCCGTGGAGGCGCCGGTGACGATGGCCACCTGCCCCCGCACGCTCGCCACGTCCAGGAGCGGCTTGGGCTGGGGCTCGGCCGTGACCTCGTCCAGGAGGGCTGTGACGGCGTCCTCGGGTGGGTTTGGCTGGTCCTGCATCCGCCTAGACTAGAAGGGCGCCGTGCCCGGGGAAAGGTCGGGCGGCGGTACGCGGGCTTCGATGGCCGGTTCTCCCGTCGCCATCTCTTTACGTGAAGGAGGTGCTCCGGTCACAGACCTCCGGAAGATTCCGCATCGATGCTCGCCGCTCCCGCTCCTACGACACCCTCCGCGCCTGGCGCCGCCACGGATCGCAGGCTCCGCGTGATGGACGTCACGGACTTCTACTCCGACACCGTGAGCGGTGGGGTGAAGACCTATCTCCACGCCAAGGCGGCGGCCATGGCGGCGCTGGGGATCGAGCATGTCATCGTCGTTCCCGGCGCCCGGCCCGGCGTGGAGTGGCTCGGTGCGACGCGTCTCGTCAGGACCCGCGGGTGGATCGTACCGGTATCCACCTCGTACCGCGTCATGCTCTCGGCGAAGGAGCTGCGAGGGATCCTCGCTCGCGAGCGCCCCGACGTGGTGGAAGTGGGAAGCCCCTTCCTCGTTCCGGGTCTGGTGCGACGCGCCATGGGCCGGCGGCCGGTGCCCACGGTGGGCTTCTACCACGCGGACGTCGTGCGGACCTTCGCGGAGCCCTACGTTCCTCACCGCTTCGCCGCCCCGCTCCGGGTGGTGGCGCGCATGGCCGCCAGGGCGCTGGTGCGGAACGTGTATGGCCGCTTCGACCTGACGGTGGCCGCCTCGGCGTCCGTGGCCCGCGAGCTGGACGAGCTGGGCGTTCCCGACGTGCGCTGCATCGGACTGGGGGTGGATCTCGGGACCTTCCGCCCCCGAGGGGAGGCGGAGCGGATCGACTGGAGCCGGTTCGGTGTCGAGCCCAGCGTGCCTGTGGGGATCTACGCGGGTCGGTTCTGCCCGGAGAAGCGCCTCGACATCCTCCTGGACGGGCATGCGCGGATCCCCATCGATCGCCGGCCCCACCTCGTGCTGGTGGGCGGCGGCCCCCAGGAGGATGGCCTCTGGAGCCGCGCCCGGGCCCAGGCTCGCCTGAGCGTCCTTCCGTACGTGCGTGATCGGGCCGAGCTGGCGCGGCTCTACGCCAGCGCCGATTTCTATCTGGCCACGGGCCCGGGTGAGACCTTCGGGCTGTCCATCGCCGAGGCGTTGGCGTGCGGGCTCCCGGTGGTCGCGGTGGATCGCGGCGCGACGCCGGACCGCGTGGAGGGGTCGGGTGTCGCGGAGCTGTACCACCACGGGGATCCCGCGAGCGCGAGCCTCGCCTTGAGCCGGCTCGTCGCCCGCTTGAGTCCCGAGCTGCGGGTTCGGGCTCGCCACCACGCTGAGCGGAGCTTCGACTGGCGTCGCACGTTCGAGGCCATGGCCCACCTCTATCGCGAGCTTGCACCCCTTGCGGCCAAACCCACCTGAGGTGACCGCGCCGCACCGACACATCTGGGTGGCCCTGCTGTCGTTCGCGGTGAGCATTTTCGCCACGGTCGTGGTGCTCGAGAAGGCGGGCGTGCAGCCAGGGATGGTGCTCGGACAAATCCCCGTGTGGGCGCACCTGCTCGCTTTCGCCGCCTTCGGTGTGGATGTCCTCGCCAGGGGAGCACGTGTCTTCTTCGTGGCGCGTGCGCTCGGGCTTCCGCTCAGGTTCCGGACTTCGGTTCGGGCCCAGCTGGCGGGCGATGCGCTCGCCGCGGTGACGCCATCTCGGCTGGGATCGGATCCCGCGAAGCTCGCGCTCTTCCGCGGGGACGGCGTGGGGGTGGGTCAAGGTGGCGGGTTGCTGCTCGGGGAGATGGCGTCGGAGGCGAGCATCCTGCTCGTGGCCGCGGGGATCATCCCACTGCTGGTGCCGGAGGTGGGATGGTGGGTCGCGCTGGGCCTGGGCGGATACGCCGCCACGGTCGTCGCGGCCGGCGGCGCGGCGCTGCTGGCGTCCGGCTGGTGGAGGCCCAGCCCGCCCGTCATCTGGGGCACACTCCGCCTCGGTGCCGCGCGCTGGCTCACCCTCAGGAAGACAGCCGGGCACTTCCGGGCGCACGCGAAGGAGCTGACGAAGCTGCCGGCCCCCTGCGTGGCACGGGCGCTGGGCGCGGGGGCGCTGCACATCGCTGCCCGCCTGGCCGTGCTCCCCGTCCTGGTCCTCTCCCTCAGCGGCAGCGTTCCCGTGGCGGGGCCGCCGTGGACGGACCTGATCCTGAGGCCCTTCTTCGTCCTGTACGCCACGGCGCTCCTGCCACCCCCGGGCGGCGGAGGGGGTGTGGAGCTGACGTTCGCGTCGGTGCTGGCGGTGACGCTGCCGCCGGCCACCCTGGCAGCCACGCTGGTGTGGTGGCGGTGGTACACGTTCTACCTGGGCGCGCTTCTGGGATGGCTATCCATTGGGGTGGGGAGGCTGCGGACACACAAGATATTGGATACCGGACCGTCGCATGATCTGACCACGAGTTTTTCCGCGACCCGGGTCGGTCCGTGACGCGCAGGGGCCATCTTCGGTTCGTAACGCGGGGCCGACACCACCCCCGAACCCGTGTCCAGGCTCTTCATGACCTTCATTCTCCTCAGACAGCGCCTCGCCATTTTCCTCGGGTTGTTCGTCTATCTGCTGGCGGGACTCACCGTCACGGACCTCCAGTCGCTCCAGGTGGTGACCGAGCCTGCTCCCGCGTGTCCCGCCTCCCTGCTGGCGGAGGTCGGTGAGGCAGGCGGTGCGCCCGGGGGGCCCGAGGGCGCTCCGGTCCTGACCGTCATCCAAGGGAACGCATGGATGCTCCCGACCCGGCCCCTGCTCCTCCCGTATGCCTTCTCCACGGATCGGAAGGAGCGTCTGGAGGCGCTGGTGGACATGGTCCGGGGGTGCCGCCCCGACGTGGTGCTCCTGCAGGAGGTCTTCGAAACCGCGGTGGTGGACCTGCTGATCCGGAGGCTCCCGGACTACCGGGTGATCACCTCCGGGGAGAGCGACATCACCGGTACGGTGAATGCTTCGGGGCTGGTGACGCTCACGCGCCTGCCTGCGGGGAACGTCCGGTTCCACGAGTTCTCACGACTGCCGCCGAGGGCGAAGACCATCGAGCGCCTGGGCCGCAAGGGCTTCCTGGCCGTGGACGTGGTCGCCCCCGGCTTTCGTGGGAGCATCGTCAACCTTCATCTGTACGCATCCCGCGATGCGACCGAAGCGGGCATCAGCAGCGACCAGCTCACCGAAGTGGTCACCTTCGCCGAGGCAGAGCGCCGAGCGGACCGCCGGGTCCTGGTCGCCGGTGACTTCAACCTCACCGACGAAGAGATGGCGGGCCTGCTCCCCGAGCCCTGGCAGGTCTCGCGGCACGGGCCGACCTACGATCCCCGGCGGAACCGCTACACGGTGGAGGGCGCGAACAACACGCCGGGCAACCACGAGGACCGGCGCCTGGGGCGGGGCGTGAAGACCGTGGACCATCTGATCAACCCCGACACGGCTTGGCTCCGGGTGCGCTCCGGCGTCCTCGACCGCGTTCCGCTTTCCGACCACTACTTCCTGCAGCACGTGGTCGCCCCGACCCGGCCATGACGACCGGGCGCCCCCTTCGCGTGGCCCTTTTCGCGGAGCAGGGGCATCCCGAGGGTTCGTTCCGCAGCGGTGTCACCCGTCTCACCGACAACCTCGTGCGGCGCTGCATGGAGCGCGGCGACGTGACGCTCGAGTTCTTCACGTACCACCAGCACGCCGGCACCGACGGCGCCCCTCCCCTGCGCTATCATCGCGTGACCCCCAGGATGCCGGTGGCCTTCCATGGGCTCCAGGTGGACGCGCTGGACATCGCGCCGTTCGCCAACCCCCGGTTTGTGGATGCCGCGCGGGGTTGTCCGTTCGACGTCGTGCTGGGCACGTCCCCGGGGATCGGGACGCAGGGGCAGATCCTGGCGAGGGCGCGGGGCGTTCCCTTCGCGGCGGTATACACCACGGACCTTCCCCACTACGCGGAGTCCCTGGTGCGCGCCGGGCTGGCACCGGGACCGGGCACGGACTTGGCGGGAGCCGCGGCCGGCAACCTCGCCTGGCGCTACCTCCGCTGGCTCTACGGGCGCCGACGGACGGACCTGGTCCTGCTCCCCACCGAGGCAGCGCGGCGGGAATTCCTGGCCGTCGTGGACGCCTCGACGGCCGTGTTGGGTCGGGGGGCCGACACCCTCGCCTTTCCGGACGTCCAGCGGTCCGGGGGAGGGCCCGTGAAGCTCCTGTACGTGGGGCGGATCGACTACGGTCAGAAGAACCTGGGGGTGTTGGAGCAGGTGCTCCGCTCGGTGACGGGGACCGTGCTGTGGGTGGTGGGTGACGGGGACGACCTGCCGCTCATGCGCCGCCGGCTGGTCGAGGAGGAGCGGACGGGGCGCGTGGTGTTCACCGGACGTGTGAACGACCCCGTGCGGCTGACCGAGATCTACCTGTCCGCGGACGTCTTCGTGTTCCCCTCGCTCTTCGACACGCTCGGGCAGGTCGTGCTGGAAGCGCAGCGCGCCGGCCTCCCGGTGGTGGTGCGCGACCGCGGCGGGCCCCCGGAGCTGGTGGTGGCCGGCAGGACGGGGTTCGTCTCGGAGGACGACCGGGCGTTCGCCCGAGACGTCACGGCGCTCGTCGCGGACCCGGAGCTCCGCCGGACGATGGGGCGCTCCGCGAAGGCCCACGCCGACGCCCTCCCCACGTGGAGTCGCGTGACCGACCGGCTGGTGGGGCACCTCGAGGCGCTCGCAACTCGAGGGCAGGTCCTCAGCGCCGTCTGAGCTCAGCGAGGATCTGCTGTGCCTCGGGAATGTAGTGCGCGTCCAGGGAATGCCGGGCGGGGCGACCGGCGATGGACTCGAGGATGGCCACCCCTTCGGCGTCCCGGCCCCGCCGCAGGTACAGCTTGGCCAGCTCCACGTGGTGGACCAGGGGGTCGGGGTCGCGCTCCACCGCGGTGCGCAGATGGAACTCGGCGCTCGCCCATGAGGCCTGGTCGAGGATCGCGCCGAGACCGAGGCCTCTCGCTATGAGCCGGGTCACCCAGGAGAGGTGCTTCGTCCCCGTGTGAAGCCGCCCCACGACGTGATGCGCTCCTGCGTGCCGAGGGTCCAGTTCGAGCGCCCGCTGCGCCTCGTGGTACGCCTCGACCGCGAGCGTGATCTTGGCCTTCCCGCCCTCCTGGTCGGCCTGGAGGCCGAGCGACGCCGCCAGCCAGTAATGCGCGTCCGCGCTGGCCGCATCGAGGGCGACGGCGGCCCTGGCGGCCTCG
>JBFYZE010000379.1:0-3859 GCA_041309665.1 Gemmatimonadales bacterium
CGGGCGCGCGGGCGTCCCGGACCAGCTCGAGATGCCCGGCGTCGGGCGCGCGGCGCGGACGGACGCCTGGGATCCGACCGAAGAGGCGCTCCGGGAGTTCGAGGGCGTGTACTCCTCCGCGGAGCTGGGCACGGAATACCGGCTCGTGATGGAGGAAGGAGCACTCGTCGCCCGCCACCGCAAGCTCGATCCGGCGCCGCTCACGCCGACCTTCCGCGACGCCTTCCGGCTTCGGAACGCCTCCGCGGTGTTCACGCGGGACGCGTCGGGGAGGGTCGAGGGATTCACGCTCTCCGACGGGCGCGTCTGGAACGTGCGCTTCCGCCGGGAGGCGGGGGGAGGGTAGCTCCCGGGTCGGCGCCCCCGGATTCCCAGGGGCGCCGACACCGTCCTGACCCTGCTACTTCGGGAACGCCACCCGGATCCAGTTCTCGGACGTGTAGATGCAGCGCCCGTTGTGGCCGCACCCGGTGACCACGTCCACGATGTGCTTCCCGCCGAGCTTCTCGTTGATGTACTTGGCGTACGCCTGTCCCCGCGCCTGGCGCGTGGTGCCCTGCGCCATGGCGCCGCACCCGCTGTCGAACCCAGAGAGGGGCAGGATGTCGTTCTGGCCGAGCATGTAGATCACTGGCCGCGACACGAGCTGGCGGGTCAGCTGCTCGTCACTGATGCCCGCGGAGTAACCCGCCGTGCGGTTCTTGAACCCGTAGGGCCACTGGTCGTACTCCGTGCAGCCGTCCCCGTCGCCCATGGAGCGGAACGCGGGGGCGTCGGCGGGGACGTCCAGGATGAAGCCCGGGGCGTTGGCCTGAAGGGGCCATGCGGCTGGGCCGGTGGGGCGCTCGTCGGTGGGCCAGGCGTAGCTCGAGGGGTTGGACACCACGTAGTTGATCGGCACGCCGAGGGCGTCGTGGATCTTGCTCGTCATCGCGTACCGGTTGGTGACCTGGCCGCCCGCCGAGTGCCCGGTGACGGTGATCCCCTTCAGGTTGGGGAAGATGTCCTTGCGCGTGACCTTCTTCAGGATCTCGTCGAGGAAGTCGAAGGAGGTCACGGTGGGGTGGCTCAGCGAGGGCCCGCCGGAGCGCCAGGTGTTGCAGTGGTAGCTGATCTCGTTCTCGGCGAGGACGTCGCTGCACCCTCTGCCGTCGTTGGACGCCATGCGCGGAGCGATGACCAGCGCGGTCTCCAGCGCGCCCGCCAGGAAGGCCCCGCCCAGGCCGGACATGTAGTAGCTGTCGGGGTTGCGGCCCGCGCCGTGCACGATGATGGCCACGCGGGTGATGGCTTCGTTCTTCGTGTCCAGCGAGAAGTTCCGGTAGACCAGGGAGCGGCCCGGGCCTCCTCCCAGCGTCACGAACTCGGTGCACTCGGGGGTGGCGGTGACGCAGGGCGCGGCGACCCGGGCGCGCTGGGCGGCGGCGGAGGTGGGTACCAGGCAGATGAGGGCGAGAAGAGGAATCAACCGGCGGATCATGGTGGCGGCCTCAGGGTTGGGGTTCGCCTCAGTATGAGGACGGATTCCGTGCGGGGGAAGTGACGGAGCGCGCAACGAACCGCGCGAAGGCGGCGTGGTCGTGATCGAGCTGCGCACGGTGCAAGGCGGCGAAGTAGGCGTCTCTCTGGTCCACCCGGATCGTCAGCCAGGGCAGGCTGCCGGCCAGCAATGCCGTGTTCATGAGGAACCGAGCGACCCGACCGTTGCCGTCGGGGAAGGGGTGAATCCAGACCAACCACAGATGGATGAGGATGGCGCGGAGCAGTCCCTCGGACCTGTCTATCGCGGAGATCCCGTCGCAGACCACTTCGATCATGGCGCCGACCTTCTCCGGGCTCGGCGGGACGAAGAGCGTGTCCCTGATGAAGACCGGGTTCCGTCGCCACCCCCTCAGGTCTTCGGCTGAGACGATCCCGGCCTCGACGGACGGGCTGAAGAGGTCCACGTACAGATCGAGGGCCAGGTTGCCCGTGAGCGGCAGGTTGCCCTCGGTGTCCTGGATGCGTCGGAGCAGCCTGTCGAACGCGATGCCGTAGCCGAGGATGGCGAGCTTGGAGCGGACGTCCTCGATCTCCGGCCCCCCGGGGCGGCCACCGCCAAGCAGCGCGCTCACCTCGTCGAGGCTGAGCCGGTATCCCTCGATGGACGACGAGTGATAGGCGTCGTAGGCCTTGGCCTCGCGGGCTCCCTCGAGCAGCGCGTCGAGACCCCCCGAGGGCCCGGGGGGAGGCTCGAACTCCGCCAGCACCAGGGCGACATCCTCCCGCGACTGGCGGACGAGCACCTCGAGTCGATCGAGCCACGGCTGGTGCGAGGTCCCGGAGTTCGTGATGAGCGGGGGAATGACGAGTTCGCGTCCGATCCCTGTGCGGTCCCTACCGATCCGCACGCTCTGCTCCTCGCTGAGGACCGCAGCGAGCAGGTCGGCGACGCGCTCGTTGCCGACGTCCCGGGCGATATGCTCCATGCGCTTGAGTACGACGGGTCTCGGCTGCCGGCGGTATGCGTCCGTCAGCGCCGGCCGGGAAAGGACGAGCGACTTCATCCACAACGCCACGTCGGCGAGCCCCCCTCCGCGCAGGAACTGCAACGGGAGCGACAGGAGCACGGTTTCCGGGGTGTCGACCGGCACCCGGGCCTCGCCGACGGGGAGCGTCCGGCTCCCGCCGACATGTCCGCGTTCAACGCGGATCACGACACCGGGTGTGATCTCCTCGCGCCAGCGTGTCTGGCCCGTCTGCCGGATCCGGATCTCGGGCCCCGGATCGGTCCGGCCGAGGTAGAGGCGCACCGCGGAATCCCGCTCAACGACCGCCGGCGCATACATCCGTGCGAGCGTCTCTACGATAGGCCACACGAGCGCGCGGACGACGCGCGCGGGCTCGTCCCCCGGGGACCGCACGACCAGGACGCCACCCGCCACGTTGACGACGAGATCCAGGCGCCGCAGCGTTTGCAGGACGTCATCGGGAATCTCGGATGGCAGGAAGACCGGAGACCGCTCCCTGGCGTGCTTCGCCAACCAGTTGATCGCCCCTTCTCGATCGGACACGTCCTCCTCCCTTGCATACCTGAACGCGACGTGGTCGCATACCTTCGTGCGACAACGATGCATACCGTAGCGCGACGGAGCGGCATACGCAAGTGCGACGGTGATGGCCGAAGCGGCTGCGGGCCGTTCCGGTTTGCCCCGCCCCGCCCATCGAGCGAAGAGACGCTGGACGATGATCACCACGGCGAGGAGGTCGGGGCCGCGCACCATCTGGTGCAGCATGCCCAGAGGAAGGAGGCCCAGTGGCGTTTCCACGACGGCCCCGTCGTAGGACATGGCCGGGCGCGTGGCCGCGCGGTACAGCGCGGCGGTCTCTCCGCCATCAGCACCGGTGAAGGGGAGCGCGTGGATGTCCTGCTCCGGGAATCCCGCCGCCCGGAACTCGTCCGCGAGGTAGCGGGCCCCGGGGGGAGCCTGGCCGTGCCCCTCCGAGCTCCGAGAGGAGACGTTGGTCCGGTAGACCTCAAGAGCCTTCCTCTGATAGGGCTCGTTGTACTCGGCGCTCGAATCCTGCGCCGGGAGGGCCAGGGGCGTGAGCATGAGGACCGCGGCCGGTCGAAGGGACGGGGAGGGGCCTTGGCTCATCCTCGGCGAGCCACTCGTCCTCCCGCTTGCGGGGCCCGGGGCTCCGCCCTATATAGCTAGTTATGCATAGCTAGGTAGGGAACAAATGGTCAGACACAAGAACGACATCCTGCAGGGCACCCTCGCTCTCCTGGTGCTTCGGACGCTCGCGGCGCAGCCTCGACTGCACGGCTACGCCATCACGTCGAATATCAAGCGTGCGTCCGCGGATCTCCTGCGCG
>JBFYZE010000380.1:0-9689 GCA_041309665.1 Gemmatimonadales bacterium
TGACGGCAGAATCGCTGGCCGTCATCGACGCGCGCCTGGACAGCGAATTCAGGCCCCTGGTCCGGGATGGCCTGCTGGTGATCCTCAAGAGCCCGGTGGAGTATCTCCTCGGCAACATCCGGGACCGCCGGCGGGACGAGGAACAGGCCGACGCCGACGACATTCCCGAAGGGCTGCTCCGGCTCGTGCGGGCGCTCAACGTCCGCTACGACGGGTTCGTGGAGCGGCTGAGGGAGAGCGGCTGGTACGATGGGCCCGTGTTGATGATCGACGTGTCGGAGATCGATTTCGTCTCCAACGTCCGGCACCTCATAGCCGTGTACGAGGGGATCGAGACGCTCCTGGTGCCCAAGGACTTCAAGGGCTGAGGGGGGCGCCTGCGATGCCGGGGGTGGGACTCGAACCCACACGGGATTGCTCCCAGGGGATTTTAAGTCCCCTGCGTCTACCGTTTCGCCACCCCGGCGTCAGTCGGTCCTGGTTCAGTTGGTCCTGGTGAGGACCACGCGGATGTTGTCCAGCCAGTACGTGCGCGTCCCCGCGGTCGTCCCCCAGATGCCCAGGGAAAGGTAGAGCCGGCCCTCGTCGTCGGCCTGCGCGGGGACGACGAAGCGCTTCACGGTCCAGGCGATGCCGGTGCCGGTGGCCTGCCCGCTGGACGTGTCCCCCTGGAAGTCCAGCGACGCGGCGGAGGACGGCGGCTCGGCGCGGGCCGAGAGGATGAGCTTCCAGGCGTCGGCCGTTCCGTGCTCTGCCGTGGCCAGGTCGAAGGAGATGTCCGCTGTGTAGCTCTTGTCCGGCGTGAGCTCCAGCTCCCGGGTGATCCAGACCTTCCCTGCTCCGCCCGGGTTCGTCAGGGAGAACCGGGCGGAGCGGCTCCCGTCGGTGGCGCGCTCCGTGTAGCCCTCGGCGGCCCAGGACCCGGCGGCCAGCTCCGAGGCGGACGCGGTCCAACCGTCCAGGCCCGCTTCGAAGGAGTAGGCGAGGTCGAATTCGGGGACGATGACGGCCTCGGGGAGGCGGTCGCATCCCGCTCCCGCGGCGGCGAGGGCGAAGATCAGGTACCAGCGGCTGCGTCGGGCCAGCGTCCCCTCCAGGGTCACGGAAGCGCGGGGGCGCCCTCGCCCCCGTTCACGGAACCGGGAATATAGCGATCCCCGACGCCCCGGGCCCTGGACGCTCCTGTCATCGGCGAGGGGCTTGCACGCTGATTCAAAAGCGTGCACATTTGATAACAGAGCGATTTATATGCCGCCAGTTGAGCATATCTCTGAATAGAAACGATCACCGAGGCCTATGGAACGGTTCAATCCCGAACTCACCCTCACCAGCTCGGAGGTGGCCGGCCTCCTCGGGGTGCACGCGTCCAGCGTGAAGCGGTGGAGCAACGGCGGCGAGATCCCCTCGGAGAAGACAGCCGGGGGACACCGGCGCGTCCACCTGGAGGACGCTCTGGTCTTCGCGCGCGCACGCGGGATCCAGACGGTCCTCTCCCCCTTCCACCCCTACGAGCCCCACGTCTGGACGGCGCTCCAGGAGGTGCGGCAGGAGGGGTCGTTCAAGCGCCTCCACAACCTGGCCATGGGATGGGTTACGCGGGGGCAGTTGCGCCGCCTCACCGCCCTCTACGACGTCCTGGCCCGGGACCCGTCCGTTCCCCTCTGCCGCTTCTGCGACGAGGGGGTGCGGGGGCTCATGGTGAAGGTCGGGCAGGCGTGGGCGGAGGGGAGACTCCGGGTGGCGGAGGAGCACATGGTGAGTCAGGCCATGACCGAGGTGCTTCTCAAGCTCCGCTCGGAGGAACGCGGGGCCAGGGGCCGGGACGGGTGGAGCGATGGGGCGCCGGTGGCGGTGGTGGGGAGCATGGAGGGGAACCAGCACCACCTGGGCTCCCTCTGCGTCCGGCTCCTCCTGGAGCGCATGGGCTGGGAGGTGTACTACCTCGGCCCCGACGTCCCGGTGGAGGAGTTCGCCGTGGTGCAGCGAGGTCGGGACGCCGCCCTGGTGTGCGTCTCCCTCCCGCCGGTTGCCCAGGCCGGCGACGTCTCACGCGCCGTCCGGGTCCTGAGCGAGTTCTACGATGCCGCCCGACCCTACGCCCTGGCGCTGGGAGGCGGAGTTCCCCAGGACCTGGAGCCCGCCCTCCTCGAGGGCCCCTTCGCCGACGTCCGGTGCCTGGGGAGCTGCGGCTCCCTCCGGGACGCGCTGGAGTCCGGCTTCGCGTCCCCCCTCTCCGGAGCCTTCTGATGCCGTCGCACGTGGTCGCCGCCCGTCCCGCCGAGCGTTGGGCCCTCCTGGGGCTCCTCGTGTTCACCGTGATCGCGGTGGCGGGCTACTGGAACTTCGCCCTCCATCCCCAGCGTCTCCCGCAGACTCCCTCGGCGCAGCACTTCTTCGCCATCTCCTTCCAGTTCTTCGGTCGCCTCCACATCGTCCTCTCGGCGGTGGCGCTGGCCGTGGTGCTGGTGGGGCGGCTCGGGGCGCGCTGGCTACCCGCCATGGTGGGCGCCTATGCCGTCGCCTTCCTTGCCGAGCACCTGGGGACCGGGTTCGGGATCCCCTTCGGGGAGTACACGTACACCGGCCTGCTCGGGTACAAGCTGGGTGGGCGTGTCCCGGCGCTCATCCCGCTGAGCTGGTTCCTGATGGGGCTCCCGGCGTGGGTCGTCGCCCGGGCCGCCTTCCCGGAGAGCGCAGCGCGGAGGATCGTGGTGGCGGCGCTCATGCTCGTGGCGTGGGACCTGGCCCTCGATCCGGCCATGAGCTTCCTGGCGCCCTACTGGATCTGGCAGGACACCGGCCCGTACTACGGGATGCCGTGGATCAACCTGGTGGGGTGGTGGCTCACCGGCGTCGTCATCATGGCCCTCCTGGAACGCCTGGGGCGAGCGCTCCGCCCTGACGCCCTCCCGCTGCGCTGGATGGCGGGCTACTACCTCGCCGTCCTCCTCATGCCCGTGGGGATGCTGGCGGCGGCGGGCCACTGGCTGGCGGTGATCGTGACGGCGGCGGGCGTGGGCGCCTGTGGGTGGATGGCCCGCGACGCGTGGCGGGTTGGCGAAGCCGAGGTCACGACGGCTGCGGCCACCCGCGAGGATCGGACCCTGGTGGGTGCCCCATGACCCTGCCGGCCATCGTCACAGCATCCTTCCGGGCGCCGAGGGGCGTGCTCGCGCTCATCCACGAGGGGCTCGGCGCCGCGGCGCGTCCCCTCCGCGCCCGGGGCATCCCGGTGCCCGACCTGGAAGGCAAGCTCCTCCGGCCGCTGGTGGCGTACGCCCTCGTGCCCCCGGCCCTGCGGGAGCGCCTGGACGAGCGTTTCTGGTCCGGCGCGCTGGCCGTGCAGATGGTCCACGAGGCTTCCCTGCTGCACGACGACATCCTGGACGGGGCCGGTGAGCGCCGGGGAAGGCCGACGCTGGCGGCTCGCTCGGGCGTGGCGGCGGCGCTCGTGCGGGGGGACCACCTGCTCACCGGCGCGTACCGCGCAGCCGCCGCCTCGGGCTCGCCGGAGTTCCTCGCCTGTTTCATCGAGGCGGTGGAGCGGACCGTGGCCGGCGAGGCCGCGCAGGCGCGGTGCGCCGGCCGCCGTCTCAACGGTCGGGAGTACCTGGACGTAGTAGAGGCGAAGTCCGGGGAGCTGGTGGGCGCCGCTGCGGCGTTGGGGGGCGCGGTCCTCGGCCTGGGAGATGTCGCGGACCGGGTGCGCCTCGGGCGCGAGCTCGGCGCGGTCTATCAACAGGTCGACGATCTGCTGGACTACTGCCCCGCCGCGGACACGGGGAAGCCCCCGCTCCAGGACTACCGGCAGCGCAAGTGGACGTGGGTCCTGGGCCTCTCCGGCGTGACGCGCTTCGACCTCGCCGACGCCGATCTCATGCAGGCCCTGTTCGCGCCAGCCCCCGGGGCGCGCTCGGTGGCGCAGCGCGCCCTCGAGCTCCTGCGCAGGCGTCGCGACGAGCTGCTGGGGCGCGCCCTGGAGCTGTCCCCGGGGGACACGGTGGTGGCCGACGTCTTCGACGGGTGGCTGGAAGTCGCCACCAGGGGCGTGAGCGCGCAGGAGGAGGCGCTGGGGCTGCGCGACCTCGAGCTGGCCCGTGGGACGCCTCCTTCGCCTGAGGCCCAGGTGGCGGCCCTGGCACAGTCGGTGGGCGGCCCCAGAGCCTGGCCCACGTACTTCGGGCGCCACGCCAAGACGTTCCGCTTCGCGTCCCGCTTCTTTCCTCGCGAGAAGGCGTCGCTCGTCGCCGGGGTGTACGCGTTCTGCCGGTTCACCGACGACCTTGTGGACGCCCCCGGCGACACCGTGCCCGCCGAGGTGGTCGAGGCGTGGCTGGAGGCGTGGGCGCATATGGCGCGCTCGGCGTTCGAAGGGCACGCTACGGGGGTTCCCCTCCTGGACGTGGTCATGGGCGACGCGGGGAGGAGAGGCGTGTCGTGGCGCTACCCCGACGCGCTGATGGCGGGAGTGGGCATGGACCTGACCCGCTCGCGGTACCCGGATTGGGCGGCGCTGGAGGAGTACACCTTCGGCGTCGCCGGCGCAGTGGGCGGCTGGATGACCCAGCTTCTCGGGATCCACGACGAGGCACTCCTCGCCCGGGCCCACGCCCTCGGGCACGGGATGCAGCTCACCAACATCGCCCGGGACGTGGGCGAGGACTGGGAACGGGGCCGGGTCTACCTGCCCCTGGAGCTCCTCCGCGAGCACGGACTCGCTCCGGCTGACATCGGTGCGCTGTCGCAGGCACGGGGACCCCTTCCCTGCTCCTGGCGGACGATGACCGAGGCCCTGCTGGAGCGAGCCGAGGCGCGGTACGAGGAGGCGTGGCCCGGGATCCGGGCGCTCCCGGGGTGGTATCGGCGCCCGGTGGCGGTGGCGGCCCAGGCGTACAGCGGCATCCACGCGGAGATCCGGCGGAGCGGCTACGACAACCTCCGTCGCCGCGCCAGCACCGGTGCCTCGGCCAAGCTCGTCCTGGCCGCATCCGGCCTGCTGAGGGCGCATGCCCGCGGCTGACACGACCGACATCGAGGAACCGAGGGGGAACCGAGCATGAGCGAAGCGAAGGGCAAGGCCGTCGTCATCGGAAGCGGATTCGGCGGCCTGGCCATCGCGGCCAGGCTGCAGGCCGCCGGGATGGAGGTGACCCTCCTGGAGAAGCGGGAGAAGCTGGGAGGCCGTGCCTACCAGCTCGTGGACAAGGGCTACGTGTTCGACATGGGGCCCAGCCTCATCACCGCACCCGACGTCCTCGACTCCATCTTCCGCGCCGGCGGGCGCCGCCTCACCGACTACGTGGACCTGGTCCCGCTCGACCCGTTCTACCGGGTCTGGTTCCACGACGGCACCCACCTCGACTACGTCGGCGACCCGGGGCGCATGAAGGAGCAGATGGCGCGCTTCAGCCCCCGGGACGCGGCGCGCTACGACGCGTTCATGGACGGCGTGCGGCCCATCTACGACGCGGTGATCGGCGACCGGCTCGGGTCCAAGCCCTTCGACACGCTGGGCACGATGCTGCGCTTCATCCCCCGCATGGTCCGCATGCAGGCGTACCTGCCCGTGACCACGCTCGTGAACCGGTACTTCCAGGACTTCCGCCACCGCTTCATCTACTCGTTCCACCCGCTCTTCGTGGGCGGGAACCCGTTCAGCACCCCGGCCATCTACCTCATGATCCCCTTCCTGGAGCGGGAGGGAGGCGTGTGGTTCTCCCGCGGCGGCATGTACTCGGTGGTGGAGGCGCTTGGCCGCTTCCTCGGCGAGATGGGGGGTAGCGTGCGCACCGGCGAGGAGGTCGAGGAGATCCTCGTGGAGGGTGGACGGGCGGTGGGCGTGCGCACGGCGAAGGGGACCTATGCGGCCGACGTGGTCGTGAGCAACGCCGACCCGGGACACACCTACGGGGCGCTCGTGGACCGGAAGCGCCGGCGCCGGTGGAGCGACGCGAAGCTCCGACGCACGGAGTGGAGCATGAGTTGCTTTCTCCTCTACATCGGGACGAAGCGGCAGTACCCGAAGCTCGAGCACCACACGCTCATCCTCTCGGAGCGCTACCAGGAGCTTCTGCGGGACATCTTCGACAGGAAGATCCTCCCCGACGACTTCTCCATGTACCTGCACGCCCCCACCCGCACGGACCCGGGGATGGCCCCTCCCGGGTGCGAGAGCATGTACGTGCTGGTGCCGGTGGCCAACCAGGAGTCGGGCCTCGACTGGTCCGAGATCAAGGAGGAGTTCGCCGACCGGGTGATCCGCTTCCTCGAGGAGTGGGGGCTGGAGGACCTGAGGAAGGAGATCGAGGTGCTCCACATCTTCACCCCCGAGGACTTCGCGACCCAGCTCAACGCGACGGTGGGGAACGCCTTCGCCATCGAGCCCCGCTTCACGCAGACGGCGTGGTTCCGTCCGCACAACCGGAGCGAGGACGTGGACGGGCTCTACCTGGTGGGAGCGGGGACGCACCCGGGCGCCGGGGTTCCAGGCGTGCTCATGTCGGCGGAGACCACCTACGGGTGCATCGCCGAGGACCTGGGTCTCCGGGACCAGTGGGACTGGAGCGAGCCGGGGCGCGTGGCGCTGGCGGACGTCGCGCCGGCGAGCGCGGGGGCGGCCGGGGACTGACGGGGTGCCCCTACTCCATGCGCCCCAACTGGAAGCGCAGCGAGTCCTCCACGCCTTCGTAGAAGAACCGGAAGCCCGAGCGCTCCAGCTTCGCCGGGAGCACGCGCTGGCCCCAGAGAAGCGCCTCCTCCCCCAGCTGCCCGAAAGCGGCCCGCACTGCCAGCGCGGGAATCGGCAGCACGGTGGGGCGGCCCAGCGCCCTGCCCAGCGCGTCGGTGAACGCGGCGTTGGTCACCGGGTTGGGCGCGGTGGCGTTCACGGGCCCTCGGAGCGACGGCTCGTACAGGGCGTGGACGATGGCCGCGACCAGGTCGTCGAGGTCCACCCAGGAGAAGTACTGGCGCCCGCTCCCCAGGCGGCCGCCCACGCCCATCTTGAACGGAAGGAGCATCTGCCCCAGGGCACCGCCCGCCGGGGAGATCACCACCCCGGTGCGGAGCCGGACCACCCGGATCCCGGCCCGCTCGGCTGGGGACGTGGCGGCCTCCCACGCCTTCACGACTTCGGCCAGAAAGCCGCCCCCGGGCCCCGCGCTCTCGTCCAGGCGCTCGTCACCCCGGTTGCCGTAGTACCCCGTGGCCGACCCGGACACGAGCACGCGAGGCGCGTCGGACCCCATGGCGGCCAGGGTGCGGGAGAGTAGATCCGTCCCCTGCACCCGGCTCTCGCGGATGACCTTCTTCCTGTCGTCCGTCCAGCGTCCGCCCGCGATGGACGCACCGGCCAGGTGCACGACCGCGTCGGCTCGCGCCAGCGCCTCGGCATCGATCTCCCCGGTGCGCGGGTTCCAATGGACAGCGTCCACCACCGCGTCGTCCCTGCGCCGCACCAGGGGGAGGACGGTGTGCCCCCCGGTGGTGAGGAAGTGGGTGAGCGCCTGGCCGATGAGCCCGGACGCCCCTGTGACGGCCACGGTGAGGCGGGGCCTGTCGGCGTGGAGGCGGTGCCGCTCCAGGTCGGTGGCGAGCCTCCGGTAGCGGAAGCGGAAGAGCCGCTCCATCTCGCCCTTCATCACGACCGGGCCGAAGGGAAGCCCCATGGGAGCCTCCAACTCGATCTCGTCCTCGAGGAGGGTCCCGCCCCCATCGCGCGGCAGGAACCGGTGGGTGTGCACCCACGACTTCAGGGGCCCGGAGACCTGCTCGTCGCGGAACTGGCGCCCGGGCTCGAAGTCGCGGTGGCGGAGCTCCCAGCGGAAGGAGGCGGGCCCCTCGTGGACGCGCAACACGACGTGGGCGCCGTCACGGATCCCTCCGTCCTTGTGCTCCACGTCCACCCTGGCCCACGGCGGAGTCAGGCGCTCGAGGGCCCCGGGGCGCTCGTGCCAGGCGAAGACCTCTTCGGGGGTGTGGCCGGGGAGCTCGGAACGGTACGTGAGGCGGAAGGTGCTCATGACGTGGGCGGGGGGAGGCCGAGGTCGCCCTGGGCGCCCCAGCGTTCCAGATAGGCGTCCATGCGGAGCTTGCGGCGTGTGGAGGCGGAGCTCATCGAGCGGATCTTGCCGTAGACGGGCCGTTCGGGCCAGCCCCGGTCGAAGCGCCCGAGCACCCAGAAGATCCCGGTGTACGAGTTGGGATCGCGCCCGTCCAGGGCGTACCGGTTGTTCAGCTCGATCATGGTCTCCAGCGCTGCCGTGGGGTGCCTGCTCCACTCCAGGATCTTCTTCCCCCAGAGCATGCGGAGGTAGTTCTGCATCACCCCCGATTCGCGGAGCTCGCGCTGGGCGGCGTTCCAGATCGGGTCGTGGGTGAGGCCCCGGTCGAACTCCTCCAGGGTATAGACCGCTTCCCTGGGATCGGTCGCGTGGCGGGCCAGCGTCTCCAGCGCCCACACGGGGAGCGAATCGTACCTGTCATGATCGGGAACGTGGTGGCAGTACCCGTACCCGAGTTCGCGCCACGTCACCAGCTCGTCGAGGAAGGACTCGGCGGAGGGGGACATCCCCCACCAGCCGTGTCGCTGCCCCGAGGCGCCGGCGCCCAGCCGGGCCGGGCTCCACCCCTCCCGCACGGCCACCGCGTGGAAGATCTCGTGGACGGATATGTGGCCCCAGTGGAGCCAGGGGGAGAGCTCCGAGGCGGCGTGAGCGTCGGGGTGGTTGCGCTCTTCGCCGTAGCGCGCGAGCCCGTCGTCGAGGAAGCGCGCCAGGCTGCGCCGTGCCGCTGCCCCCCCACCCCTGAGGGGCGTGCGGCCCACCCGGTGGTCCAACGGAAGCGCGGCCATGGCGGAGGGTTCCAGGGCGAGGAGGGCCTCGGAGGCCGCGGGCCATCGCGCGGCGACGTCCTCCGGGAATACGCTCTCCCGGATCCCCGCCTCGGTGAGGGGTTCGCCCCCGGGGAGTTGGACCAGATGATCCCCGAGCGCCTTCTGGAGGAAGCGACGGAAGTGGTAGGCAGCCGTGAAGGGCCCCGGGGTGGCGGCCAATGGGAGGAGCCCGTTCCCGTCCACCGTCTCGAGCGCCGTGTCGAGCTGCGGCGCCAGCGCGGCCTGCATGTGCCGCAGCGAGAAGGCCGGGAAGTCGTCCGTGACCACCACGGCGGCGCGCTGGGCCAGCGTCGCCACCAGCCCCTTCCCCGCCCCGTCGGCGGGCTCGACGTAGGGGTGGTACGCCACGCCCGCCGCCTCGGCCTGGGCTCGGTGCTCCCGCATCCCGTCGAGGACGAACGCGTGGAAGCGCTGGGAGGCCCAGGGATGGGCGACACGCAGAGCCTCCAGGACGACCACCGGGACGCGCAACTCCCTCGCGTGCTCCAACGCCCGGTCGAGGGCGAAGTTCCACTCCAGGCGGCGGCTGGACGTCATCCAGTAGAGCACGAACTCGCGGTCCGGGCGGACGGGCGCAGGGTTCAGCGCGCGCACGCGGGCGGGAGGCACGAGGGTCATGGAGGCCCTAACCCCCGCGGCCTGTACGGGTTCCGGCCCGGCCCCGGGATGGCGCCACGCCGCTAACCGGCCAGCGCGAGCGCCACGAGGGAGGCCGCCAACTGCACCGTGAGGTTGTCGGTCCCGTGGTGGCTCACCGCCTCCACCGCCGCGGCGACGGCGGCGACGGCGGGAGCGA